>CAURVH010000008.1:0-71088 GCA_963528645.1 uncultured bacterium | reverse complement strand
ATGATTCATTGACAGATGGTTGGACACATGATTCTAAGATGCCAGGAAATCGCTATATCGAGGGTGAATTGACGACACCAGTCAAAGCTAACTATCTCCGTGTCCTCTATACGGCAGACTATGATGCACGTTTTGTAGGCTTTACAGAATTGGTCATCAATGATGGCGAATTTGTCAAACCAATCAATGATCCAACAGTAGAAGGAAGTAGTGGAGAAAGCCAAGGTAATCTCTACAACAACCTTGTAGACGGCAAAGTCTTGACCAGCTACAAGTCTGAAAAAGACAAGGGCGAATTGGTGTATCACTTATCTGAGCCAACCAATGCCAACCACCTTCGTCTCGTTTCCAGTCTTCCTGAAGGAGCTAAGGCACGTGTTCTTGCTAGAACACTCAAGGATGGTCAAGACAGTTGGACAGACCTCGGTGCCATTACATCTAGTCTCCAAACCTTCGCTATCCGAAATGGTGGCTCTCTTCTAGACGTCAAATTAGTCTGGGAAGGTGGCAAGGCTGAGTTTTATGAATTGGCGAGCTTCTATCAAGAATTAACGGAAGAAGCTGTTCAATCAAGCAAGGGTGAAGAACCAGCACCCGTGCTTGAAGTTCCTGAGTTCACAGGTGGTGTCAATGCGGTTGAAGCGGCAGTGCATGAGGTACCAGAATACACAGGCCTGCTAGCAACAGTAGGTGACCAAGCTGCTCCAATGGTAGAGAAACCTGAGTTCCAAGGTGGTGTGAACGCGGTAGAAGCAGCAGTACATGAAGTACCAGAGTACACAGGTCCGCTTGGAACAGCCGGAGACCAAGCGGCACCGACAGTTGAGAAACCAGAGTTTACAGGTGGTGTGAACGCGGTAGAAGCAGCAGTACATGAAGTACCAGAGTACACAGGTCCGCTTGGAACAGCCGGAGACCAAGCGGCACCGACAGTTGAGAAACCAGAGTTTACAGGTGGTGTGAACGCGGTAGAAGCAGCAGTACATGAAGTACCAGAGTACACAGGTCCACTTGGTACAGCAGGAGACCAACCAGCACCGACAGTTGAGAAACCTGAGTTTAAACTTAGTCTGCTTGCTTCAGATGAAGGTAATACTCCAGATGTTAAACAAGAAACGGCTAAACAAAGCTTGCCAGCAACAGGAGAAAGTCAGTCAGATACAGCTATCTTCTTAGCAGGTGTAAGTCTAGCCCTATCTGCTCTCTTTATCGCGAAAGGGAAAAAGGAATAGCATCTGATTACCTTTGCTTTTGACAAATTTTAGCATCAAGAGAAAGTGAAAAAGACCGCACCATAACCTCTACAATAGTTAGAGAAACTATCAAAAGAGTTATGGTGCTTTTGGGATAAACTATTGAGCTATAAAGAATAAAAATCCTGAGAAGTAAAATTCTCAGGATTTTGCTTATTGTTGCGGTTGACTTGGTTGGTTTTGCTCAGCAGGTGTAGTTCCTGATTGTTGAGGAATCGTCTGCGTTTGACTTGTGCTTGGAGAAGTTGCGCTTGACTGAGAAGTCGAACTCTCAGATGTTGAGCTAGAACTTTCAGAAGTCGAACTTTGTTGTGTAGATGATGAAGGGGTCCACGTATTGCGTGCTCCATTCTTAAAGACAAATTCTCCGCTTCTGTAAAGGCCTTCAGGCATGGTCCAATCCCCTGGATGGTCATCTGTTGAGAGGTAGGTCATCATCGAACGATAGACCTTAGCTGCAACGTAGAAACCATCACCAACGATAGGAGTAAGTCGGTTAGAGTAACCGGTCCAGACAGCCATTGAATATTTACGAGTATAGCCGACAAACATTTCGTCTGGAGCTACATAACCAGAGTTTTTAATGTATTTCTCGATTTCATCATCTGTATAGTTTGATGTACCAGTCTTACCAGCTTGTGGTAACCATGATAGGTAGGCTCCACGTCCTGTTCCATAAGTCAGAACTGTTTTCATCATCTCTGTCATCATGTAGGCAGTTGTTTCTTTCATAGCCCGAGTACCAGGGTCAGAGAATTCTTTTGAGCTACCGTCACTAAAGACGACCTTGTTAACATACATCGGTTTGCGGTAGATACCACCGTTTGCAAAAGCAGCATAAGCAGCAGCCATTTTCTCGCTACTTGCTCCATACTTTTTGTTAGATTCGGTTGTGTTACTTGAAATCGCGTTGGCATAGTGCATATCTGGATAGTCAATACCGAGTCCATTTAGGAAGGTCTTAGCACGATCTAGTCCAACCTTATTCAAAGTTTCAACGGCTGGGACGTTTCGTGACTGTTGAAGGGCATACTGTAATGTAATATTTCCCAAATAACCTCTATCCCAGTTATAAACAGGTGTGTTGGTGCCAGGATAGTTATATGGTACGTCATGAACGATAGAAGCAGTTGAGTCGTAGATGTCATACTCCAAGGCTGGCGCGTAATCTGTGATGGGTTTCATGGTTGAACCCCAGTCACGGTTGGTTTCAACAGCTTGGTTCATACCGAAGGAAACATTGCTTGATTGGTGACGGGCACCTAATTGAGCGATGACTTTCCCGTTTGTGACATCTACGATAGTTGAAGCCACTTGCAATTCATCATCTGGGTAATTAACATATTCGTCGGTATTGTAGATATCCCAGAGACGTTGTTGGACTTTAGGATCGACATTGGTATAAACTTCCATTCCCGTTGTCAAAAGGTTGTAGCCCGTTTCTTGTTCGACTTGGTCAATTACTTCTTTGAGGTAATTGTCCATATACGGAGGATAGCTATTAGCAGATTTTAGACTTTGAAGTCCGTCTGTAATCGGAGTGTTAATAGCTTTTTCGTATTGTTCGGCAGTAATGTAACCTTGTCCCTTCATCTCGGAGAGAACCAGATCTCGGCGTTCTTGTGCCGCTTCTGGATGAGAGTAGGGGTCATACTGATTTGGAGCTTGGGGCATTCCAGCTAGGAGAGCCAATTGTGGCAAACTTAAATCTTTGAGGTCTTTGCCATAGTAATTTTGAGCAGCTGTCTGCATTCCGTAGTTACCATTTGACATGTAGACCTTATTGATGTAGTAAGTTAGAATCTCTTGTTTGGTCGCTTTTTGTTCTAGCTGAAAGGCTAACCAGGCTTCCTGTGCCTTACGTGAAAGTGTTTGATCAGATGTTGACGTTGAGAAATAGGTTAGTTTAATCAACTGCTGTGTCAAGGTAGAACCACCCTGAAGACCACCCCCACCACGGAGGTTTCGTAAGGAAGCGCCTAAGATACGAATTGTATCTACTCCTCGGTGACTGAAGAAACGATGATCTTCAATAGAGACAATTGCATTGACCAGCTCCGTAGGGATTTCATTAGCCTGTGCATTGACACGGCGCTCTGACCCAAGATCAGCGATAAGTTCATCATTGCTGTCATAAATCTTACTAGAAGTCGTTGCGACTAGCTTGCTTTCGGATAGGGCTGGAGCCTTGCTTACATAGTAGAGAAAAAGGCCTCCGCCTAGCATAATAGCTGCGATAAATAAGGTCAAAAGGCAGATACTGACATACTTAGCTATTCGCAGGAAAGTTTGTTTGTTCATCTTGTTTTACCACCTAGTAAATGTTCTTTGATAACTTCGAGATAGGGAATCTGGGGAAAGGCACCAGGCTCAATCCTATATCCATTTTCTCGAATATATCCAAGTGGCATTGACTTTTGTCCCATATCTTGATGATAGAAACGAATCAAATCAATGGCCGGCAATAAGTAGGTTTCTTGCTGAGAAGAAAAGTGAAGGAGGGCAAAGCAGATTCCTTGCTGGGCAAGAACTTGTTCCATATGCTGGATCTGATGGAGATGAAAATTCTTCATCGGAATCGCATGTTTTTGCCTGGTTTCCTTTGCTTCAAAGTCGATGTAGTATCCATCATAAACCCCTGAATAGTCAGTCGTTGAGGCCTGTCTAAAGTAGGCTTCAACGATTTTGGCTCGACTTCGTTGGGGATAGTCGACACGTACGATTTGGATGGGAGTCGGTTTCTTGTGAATAACTGCTAACCTATGCGACAAATAGTAGTCGTTCGTAGCGTTGATCATCTTTTCAAAAGACATTCCCCGATTTGCGAAATTTTTAGTTTGTGACGGGGGGGCTTGTCTTTTCTGTGATGAAAGTTTATGTGGATAGTTGACCATAATTCTCCTTATTGGTACAATAACATCACTCTATTATATCATAAATTTACAAAGAAAGGGTTAAAAATGACAACAGCCTTGATTTTAGGTTATTCAGCCTTCGACCTTGGTCTCTTTAATGACAAGGATATTCGCGTTGATATTATCAAAACAGCCATTCGGAGAGACCTAGAACGTCTAGCAGACGAAGGGGTGACCTGGCTTATCTTTACAGGGACCTTGGGCTTTGAGTACTGGGTGCTCGAAGTGGCGAAAGACATGCAAGCAGACTATGGCTTTCAGTTGGCAACGATTTTTGCCTTTGAAACCCATGGTAGTAACTGGAATGAGGCCAATCAAATCAAACTCAGTGAGTTTAAGCAGGTTGACTTTGTCAAATATGCCTATCCACAATATGAACATAAGGGACAACTACGCGATTATCAGAAATTCCTGCTGGAAAATACAGATACTTGTTACCTTTTTTACGACGAAGAAAAGGAAACCAAGTTACAGTATTTTTACCAGATGATGAAAAATCAAGAAGGCTATGTTACAAAAAGATTAACATTTGAGGATCTAAATGAAATAGCAGAAAATTTTTCCTAAAAGTGAGGCTTTGACCTTGATTTTTGTTTGTCTTTTTTTATATAATAAGAATAGCAATCAAGAATGGAGAGAGAAATGGCAAGTATTATTTTTTCAGCAAAAGATATTTTTGAACAAGAGTTTGGACGTGAAGTTCGCGGATATAGTAAGGCAGAGGTAGACGAGTTCCTAGATGATGTGATCAAGGATTATGAGACTTACGCAGCTTTGGTCAAATCTCTTCGTCAGGAGATTGCTGATTTGAAGGAGGAATTGTCTAACAAGCCACAGGCAAGTTCTACTCAACAAAGTTCTATCGAAGTAACAAGTTCTACTCCAATGACAAATTTTGATATTTTGAAACGATTGAATCGACTTGAAAAAGAAGTATTCGGTAAGCAAATCGTAGACAATTCTGAGTTATAATCAGGTGTCTATTAGATGCAATTTTTGGATAATCGCGTGAAGAGAATCCCTTTTCATGAGGAAAGTCCATGCTAGCACAGGCTGTGATGCCTGTAGTGTTTGTGCTAGGCGAAACCATAAGCCTAGGGACGAGAGATCGTTACGGCAGTCGAAATGGCTAAGTCTTTGGATAGGTCAGAGTAGGCTTGAAAGTGCCACAGTGACGGAGTCTCTCTGGAAACGGAGAGAGTGGAACGCGGTAAACCCCTCAAGCTAGCAACCCAAATTTCGGTCGGGGCATGGAGTGCACGGAAACGAACGTAGTACTCTGACTGCTATCAGCTTCATGCTGTTAGTGATAGACAGATGATTATCGAAGGAAGTGGTCCTAGTCACTTCTGGAACAAAACATGGCTTATAGAAAATTGCATATAGGTTGGGGCTGAGAACTTTTTCTCAACCTCATTTTTTAAAGTGTACAAAAGAAAGGTCTTGCAAGACTGTAAAATGAAAAAAGAATTTAATTTAATCGCAACTGCTGCGGCGGGTCTCGAGGCTGTCGTTGGACGTGAGGTGCGAGAGTTAGGTTATGATTGCCATGTTGAAAACGGCCGTGTCCGTTTTCAAGGAGATGTGCGGGCAATTATTGAGACCAATCTGTGGCTTCGCGCAGCTGACCGTATCAAGATTGTAGTTGGAAGCTTTCCGGCTAAGACCTTTGAAGAGCTTTTCCAAGGAGTTTTTGCTCTGGATTGGGAAAACTATCTCCCGCTTGGGGCGCGTTTTCCGATTTCCAAGGCCAAATGTGTAAAGTCAAAACTTCATAACGAGCCTAGTGTTCAGGCTATTTCCAAGAAGGCTGTTGTGAAGAAATTACAAAAACACTATGCCCGCCCAGAAGGAATTCCCTTGATGGAAACTGGTCCCGAGTTTAAGATTGAGGTGTCCATCCTGAAAGATGTGGCAACTGTCATGATTGATACGACAGGTTCTAGCCTCTTTAAACGTGGTTATCGTACGGAAAAGGGTGGAGCTCCTATCAAAGAGAACATGGCAGCAGCCATTTTACAACTCTCAAACTGGTATCCAGACAAACCCTTGATTGATCCGACCTGTGGTTCAGGAACTTTCTGTATCGAGGCGGCTATGATGGCTAGAAAGATGGCTCCTGGCCTCCGCCGTTCCTTTGCTTTTGAGGAATGGAACTGGGTTAGCGATCGGTTAATCCAAGAAGTTCGCACAGAGGCTGCTAAGAAAATCGATCGTGAGATAGAATTGGATATTATGGGCTGTGATATTGATGCTCGGATGGTGGAAATTGCCAAAGCTAATGCTCAAGCAGCTGGTGTAGCTGGAGACATCACTTTTAAGCAAATGCGGGTACAAGACTTGCGCACAGACAAAATAAATGGCGTTATCATTTCCAATCCGCCATATGGTGAACGTTTGTCGGATGATGCAGGAGTTACCAAGCTCTATGCTGAGATGGGACAAGTCTTTGCACCACTGAAAACCTGGAGTAAGTTTATCCTGACGAGTGACGAAGCTTTTGAAAGTAAGTACGGAAGTCCAGCGGATAAAAAGCGCAAACTTTATAACGGAACCTTAAAAGTGGATTTGTATCAATACTTTGGTCAGCGTGTGAAGCGCCAAGAGGTAAAGTAGAAAGGAAGACAGATGAGTAAAAAAAGACACAATCGTCATAAAAAAGAGCATCAAGAGTCCAAATTTGATTTTGACGAGGCGAAAGATCTGACAGTTGGTCAAGTCATCCGTAAAAATGAAGAAGTTGAAGCTGGAGTATTGCCTGAGGACAATATCTTGGATAAATACATCAAACAGCACCGCGAGGAAATCGAGGCGGACAAGTTTGAAACACGTCAATTTAAAAAAGAAGAACTGCTAGCAACTCAGGCTCAAGAAGAATTGACACAGGAAGTCTCAGAAATCACTGAAGAGTCGGCACCAATCATAGAGGAACCCGATACAGTTTCAGAAGAAACGGTGTCAGACTCAGCGGAAACTACAAGCTTGGATGTGATTTTGCCTCCTTTGGGAGAAGAAAATCAAGACTTGGAACCGCTTGTGTTGGAAAAGCAAACGCCAGCAGAGGTTACTGATGAGAAAGAAGAGGAAGAGACAGCTCTACTTTCACGCTCAGCTCAGGCAGAATCAGAAACAGTTTCTAATTCTAAAAAGAAGCGCGTGTTTGTTATCGGTTCAGCCTTGGCAGCAGCCCTTATCTTGGCAGGTAGTTACTATATCTATCGTCAAGTAAATCGCTCCAACCAAGCCATCCAGTCTTCCCAGTCTTCTTCTAGTAATCAAGAAACACAAACAGCCCTACAAGAGTTTAATGCCCTCTACGATGCTTTTTATACAGATGCTAATAAAACGGCTTTGAAAAATAGTCAGTTTGACAAGTTGGACCGACTCAAGGCTCAACTAGATAAACTCGAAGGTAGCCGAGAGTATACCCTTGCCAAGTCTAAGTATGATAGTTTAGAAACTCAAATCAAGGCTGTGCAAGAAGTGAATAATCAGTTTGAAACTCCAGCAATTACCGACGGTGTCTTGGATACCAATGCAAAGGTCAAGGCAGATGCTAAATTTACAGAAATTAAAACAGGAAATACAGAGCTAGATAAACTGTTAGATAAGGCCATTAGCCTTGGTAAGAGCCAGCAAACAAGCGCCTCTAGTTCAAGTTCAAGTAGCAATAGCCAAGAAAGTTCAAGTACAACGACTGATAGCAGTACGAGCAGTTCGTCTGCTTCATCAAGTTCAGCACCTGCCAGCAGACCAGAAAGTGGAGGTTTGTCTAGCGATGGTGTCAATCTTCAAAGAAGTGCTAGTCGTGTACCGTACAACCAATCAGCTGTAGAGGATAGCAACAACCCTGCTTGGACATTTGCAGATGGTGTCCTTGAACAAATCTTAGCAACATCGCGTGCTCGTGGCTATATCACTGGCAATCAATATATCCTAGAACGGGTCAATATCGTAAACGGAAACGGTTATTACAATCTCTACAAACCAGATGGAACCTACCTCTTTACCCTCAACTGTAAGACTGGATACTTTGTCGGTAATGGAGCTGGTCATGCAGATGACTTGGATTACTAGGAGTCCGTTACAAAATTCTTTCCTTTCATAGGTAAAAATGATAAAATAAAACATATTAAACAAGAGGAGTGTCACATGACAAAAGCTAACTTTGGTGTCGTTGGTATGGCCGTAATGGGTCGTAACCTTGCCCTAAATATCGAATCTCGTGGCTATACAGTTGCCATTTACAACCGTAGTAAAGAAAAAACAGAAGACGTAATTGCTTGCCATCCTGAAAAGAACTTTGTGCCAAGCTATGACGTGGAAAGCTTTGTAAACTCAATCGAAAAACCTCGTCGTATCATGCTCATGGTTCAAGCTGGACCTGGTACAGATGCAACTATCCAAGCCCTTCTTCCCCACCTTGATAAGGGTGATATCTTGATCGACGGCGGAAACACTTTCTACAAAGATACCATCCGTCGTAATGAAGAATTGGCAAACTCAGGTATCAACTTTATCGGTACTGGAGTTTCTGGTGGGGAAAAAGGTGCCCTTGAAGGTCCTTCTATCATGCCTGGTGGACAAAAAGAAGCCTACGAATTGGTTGCGGATGTTCTTGAAGAAATCTCAGCTAAAGCACCAGAAGATGGCAAACCATGTGTGACTTACATCGGTCCTGATGGAGCTGGTCACTATGTGAAAATGGTCCACAACGGTATCGAGTATGGTGACATGCAATTGATCGCAGAAAGCTATGACTTGATGCAACACTTGCTTGGCCTTTCTGCAGAAGACATGGCTGAAATCTTTACTGAGTGGAACAAGGGTGAATTGGACAGCTACTTGATCGAAATCACAGCTGATATCTTGAGCCGTAAAGACGATGAAGGTCAGGATGGACCAATCGTAGACTACATCCTTGATGCTGCAGGGAACAAGGGAACTGGTAAATGGACTAGCCAATCATCACTTGACCTTGGTGTACCATTGTCACTCATCACTGAGTCCGTATTTGCTCGCTATATCTCAACTTACAAAGAAGAGCGTGTGCATGCTAGCAAGGTCCTTCCAAAACCAGCTGCTTTCAAATTTGAAGGTGACAAGGCTGAGTTGATTGAAAAGATTCGTCAAGCCCTTTACTTCTCAAAAATTATCTCATATGCACAAGGTTTTGCTCAATTGCGTGTGGCTTCTAAAGAAAATAACTGGAACTTGCCATTTGCGGATATCGCATCTATCTGGCGTGATGGCTGTATCATCCGTTCTCGTTTCTTGCAAAAGATTACAGATGCTTACAACCGTGATGCAGACCTTGCTAACCTTCTTTTGGATGAGTACTTCTTGGATGTCACTGCCAAGTACCAACAAGCAGTGCGTGATATCGTAGCTCTTGCTGTTCAAGCTGGTGTGCCAGTGCCAACCTTCTCAGCAGCTATTACTTACTTTGATAGCTACCGTTCAGCTGACCTTCCAGCAAACTTGATCCAAGCGCAACGTGACTACTTTGGTGCCCACACTTACCAACGTAAAGACAAAGAAGGAACCTTCCACTACTCTTGGTATGACGAAAAATAAGTAGGTCTGCCATGGGGAAACGGATTTTATTACTTGAGAAAGAACGAAATCTCGCTCATTTTCTCAGTCTGGAACTCCAAAAAGAGCAATACCGTGTTGATCTGGTAGAGGAGGGGCAAAAAGCCCTCTCCATGGCTCTCCAGACAGATTATGACTTGATTTTACTGAATGCTCGTCTGGGGGATATGACGGCTCAGGGTTTTGCAGAGAGGCTGAGTCGGACAAAACCATCCTCAGTGATCATGGTCTTGGACCATCGCGAAGAATTGCAAGACCAGATTGAGACAATCCAGCGCTTCGCCGTTTCTTACATCTATAAGCCAGTGATTATTGATCAGCTGGTGGCTCGTATTTCAGCGATTTTCCGAGGTCGGGACTTTATCGACCAACACTGTAGCCAGATGAAGGTCCCAACGTCTTACCGCAATCTGCGTATGGATGTAGAACATCATACCGTTTATCGTGGCGAGGAGATGATTGCTCTGACGCGCCGTGAGTATGACCTTTTGGCCACTCTCATGGGAAGCAAGAAGGTCTTGACTCGTGAGCAGTTGTTGGAAAGTGTCTGGAAGTACGAAAGTGCGACAGAAACTAATATCGTGGATGTTTATATCCGTTATCTACGTAGCAAGCTTGATGTAAAAGGTCAAAAAAGCTACATTAAAACCGTGCGTGGTGTTGGTTACACCATGCAAGAATAGAAAAGCAGTTGCAGTTGTGTAACTGCTTTTTTTGAGAAGCTTCTATATATTGACATACAGTAGAGTCTTTGCTACAATCAGTTATGGAGGAAAGATCTAATGAAAAAATTTAAAATCATGATGCAAGTTGGACTAGCAGTGTTTTTCTTCGGTTTGTTAGCGACAAGTACAGTATTGGCGGATACCACAGGTGGACAGTTTGTTGATAAGGACAATAGAAAATACTATATAAAAGATGACCATAAAGCAATCTATTGGCATAAGATTGACGGGAAAATGTACTATTTTGGTGATGATGGAGAAATGGTAGTTGGCTGGCAATACTTAGAAATTCCTGGGACGGGTTATCGTGATGATTTATTTGATAATCGTCCAGTTTTCGAAATTGGCCTTCAATATAAATGGTACTACTTTGATCAGGATGGGGTACTACAAGAATTTGTTGGCTGGCAACAATTAGAGGTTAAAGATTCATTAACTGTTGGTAAAAAACATGGTGAAGGTTTTGAAGGCCCAGAAGTTCTTAAATTAGCAAATTATTACTTTAATGAAGATCATTCTTTAAAGACAGGTTGGCTCTACGATCAATCTAACTGGTACTATCTAGCAAAAACAGGTCATTTAGGGAAAGACTACCTTGGTGGTGAAAGACGTGCGGGTTGGATAAACGATGATTCGACTTGGTACTACCTAGATCCAACAACTGGTATTATGCAAACTGGTTGGCAATATCTAGGTAATAAGTGGTACTACCTCCGCTCATCGGGAGCTATGGCAACTAGTTGGATTAAAGATGGTTCAACTTGGTATTACCTAGACCAATCAAATGGTGATATGAAAACTGGCTGGGCTTATGTCGGTAACAAGTGGTACTACTTCCGTTCATCAGGAGCTATGGCAACCGGTTGGTATCAGGAAGGTTCGACTTGGTATTATCTAAATGCAAGTAATGGAGATATGAAGACAGGCTGGTTCCAGGTCAATGGTAAATGGTACTACGCTTATAGTTCAGGTGCTTTAGCAGTGAATACGACCATAGAAGGCTACTACGTCAATTATAATGGCGAATGGGTCCAATAATGAAAGAGGCGATTGTGAAGGAAACAATCGCTTTTTTTGTGAAAATATAATAAAATAGATAGGAGAAAATACTACTGTATGAAATGAGACGGTCTTTTCGTCTAGTTAAAGGAAAACATGACAAAAAAAGTTGGTGTCGGTCAGGCACATAGTAAGATTATTTTAATAGGGGAGCATGCGGTCGTTTACGGTTATCCTGCCATTTCCATGCCTCTTTTGGAGGTGGAGGTGACTTGTAAGGTGGTACCTGCTGAAAGCCCGTGGCGTCTCTATGAGGAGGATACTTTGTCCATGGCAGTTTATGCTTCGCTGGAGTATTTGGATATCAAAGAAGCTTGCATTCGCTGTGAGATTGACTCGGCTATCCCTGAAAAACGGGGAATGGGTTCGTCAGCGGCTATTAGCATAGCGGCCATTCGTGCGGTTTTTGACTACTATCAAGCCGACCTGCCTCATGATGTACTAGAAATCTTGGTCAATCGGGCTGAGATGATTGCTCATATGAATCCTAGTGGTTTGGATGCCAAAACTTGTCTCAGTGACCAACCAATTCGCTTTATCAAGAATGTAGGATTTACAGAGCTTGAGATGGATCTATCGGCCTATTTGGTGATTGCTGATACAGGCGTTTATGGTCACACTCGTGAAGCCATCCAAGTGGTTCAAAGTAAGGGCAAGGATGCCCTACCGTTTTTGCATGCCTTGGGAGAATTGACCCAGCAAGCAGAAGATGCAATTAGACAAAAAGATGCTGAAGGACTGGGACGAATCCTCAGTCAAGCGCATTTACATCTAAAAGAAATTGGCGTCAGTAGCCCTGAAGCAGACTCCCTCGTTGAAGCGGCTCTTAGTCATGGTGCTCTGGGTGCCAAGATGAGTGGGGGTGGACTAGGAGGCTGCATTATCGCCTTGGTAGCCAATCTAGGTCAAGCACAAGAACTAGCAAAACGATTAGAAGAGAAAGGAGCTGTTCAGACATGGATCGAAAGCCTGTAACAGTACGTTCCTACGCAAATATCGCCATTATCAAATATTGGGGAAAGAAAAAAGAAAAAGAAATGGTGCCTGCTACTAGCAGTATCTCTTTGACTTTGGAAAATATGTACACAGAGACGACCTTATCGCCTCTACCGACGGATGCGACTACTGATGCCTTTTATATCAATGGTCAGCTCCAAAATGAGGCTGAGCATGCCAAAATGAGCAAAATCATTGATCGTTATCGTCCGGCTGGGGAAGGTTTTGTCCGTATCGATACCCACAACAACATGCCTACCGCAGCGGGCTTGTCCTCAAGTTCCAGTGGTTTGTCCGCCTTGGTCAAGGCCTGCAATGCTTATTTCCAGCTTGGTTTGAATCGGAGTCAGTTGGCTCAGGAGGCTAAGTTTGCCTCAGGCTCTTCTTCTCGCAGTTTTTATGGACCACTAGGTGCTTGGGATAAGGATAGTGGGGAAATTTACCCTGTAGAGACAGACTTGAAACTAGCTATGATCATGTTGGTACTAGAGGACAAGAAAAAACCAATTTCTAGCCGTGATGGGATGAAACTCTGTGTGGAAACCTCGACGACCTTTGATGATTGGGTGCGCCAGTCTGAGAAAGATTATCAAGATATGCTTGTTTATCTCAAAGAGAATGATTTTGCAAAGGTTGGGGAATTAACGGAGAAAAATGCCCTTGCTATGCACGCTACGACCAAAACAGCATCACCAGCCTTTTCTTATCTGACGGATGCATCTTATGAAGCGATGGACTTTGTCCGCCAACTTCGTGAGCAAGGCGAGGCCTGCTACTTTACCATGGATGCTGGTCCCAATGTCAAGGTCCTCTGTCAGGAGAAAGACTTGGAGCATTTATCTGAAATCTTTGGTCAACGTTACCGCTTGATTGTGTCAAAAACAAAGGATTTGAGCCAAGATGATTGTTGTTAAAACTTGCGGGAAACTCTATTGGGCAGGTGAGTATGCTATTCTAGAGCCAGGACAGATGGCCTTGATAAAGGCCATCCCCATCTATATGAAGGCTGAGATTACCTTTTCTGATAGCTACCGTATCTACTCAGATCTGTTTGATTTCGCAGTGGACTTGACGCCAAATCCTGACTACAGCTTGATTCAAGAAACGATTGCTCTAGTGGAAGATTTTCTCACTTATCATGGCAAGACCTTGCGACCTTTTTCCTTTGAAATCCGTGGAAAAATGGAACGAGAAGGGAAAAAGTTTGGTCTGGGTTCTAGTGGTAGCGTCGTTGTCTTGGTTATCAAGGCCCTGCTGGCTCTATATGATATTACGGTTGATCAGGAACTCTTATTCAAGCTGGCAAGCGCGGTCTTGCTCAAGCGAGGCGACAATGGTTCTATGGGGGACCTTGCCTGTATTGTGGCGGAGGATTTGGTTCTCTACCAGTCTTTTGATCGAAAGAAGATAGCTGCTTGGTTGCAAGAAGAAAGCTTGGCGACAGTTTTGGAGCGTGACTGGGGCTTTTCTATCTCACAAGTGAAATCAGCCCTAGAATGTGATTTCCTAGTGGGATGGACCAAGCAAGTGGCTGTATCGAGTCAAATGGTCAAGCAAATCAAGCGAAACATCAATCAGAATTTTTTAAGTTCCTCAAAAGCAACGGTGTCTGCTTTGGTAGAAGCCTTGGAGCAGGGGAATGCAGAAAAAATCATCGAGCAGGCGGAAACAGCCAGTCAACTTTTAGAAGGCTTGAGCTTAGATATTTATACGCCTTCGCTCAGACAGCTAAAAGAAGCCAGCCAAGGTTTGCAAGCCGTTGCCAAAAGCAGTGGAGCTGGTGGTGGTGACTGTGGGATTGCCTTGAGTTTTGATGTGCAATCAACCGAAACCTTAAAAAATCGTTGGGCCGATCTGGGGATTGAGCTCTTATACCAAGAAAGGATAGGACATGACGACAAATCGTAAGGACGAGCATATCCGCTATGCCCTTGAGCAGAAAAGTTCCTATAATAGCTTTGATGAGGTGGAGTTGATTCATTCTTCCCTGCCTCTTTACGATCTGGATGAGATTGATCTTTCGACAGAATTTGCTGGTCGAAAATGGGACTTTCCTTTTTATATCAATGCCATGACAGGTGGGAGTGATAAAGGGCGAGAAATTAATCAAAAACTAGCTCAGGTGGCAGAAGCCTGTGGGATTTTATTTGTGACAGGTTCTTATAGTGCAGCCCTCAAGGATCCTACAGACGACACTTTTTCTGTCAAATCTAGCCATCCAAAGCTCCTCCTTGGAACCAATATTGGCTTGGACAAGCCTGTTGAACTAGGACTTCAGACTGTACAAGAGATGAATCCTCTCCTCTTACAAGTACATGTCAACGTTATGCAGGAATTACTCATGCCTGAGGGAGAAAGAAAGTTCAGAAGCTGGCAATCGCATCTGGCAGACTACAGCAAGCAAATCCCTGTTCCTATTGTCTTAAAGGAAGTGGGCTTTGGAATGGATGTGAAGACCATCGAGAGAGCCTATGATCTGGGAGTTCGAACCTTTGACCTCTCGGGTCGTGGTGGTACCAGCTTTGCCTATATCGAAAACCGTCGCAGTGGCCAGCGTGATTACCTTAATCAATGGGGTCAGTCCACCATGCAAGCCCTCCTCAATGCCCAAGACTGGAAAGACAAGGTCGAACTCTTGGTTAGCGGAGGGGTTCGAAATCCTCTTGATATGATTAAGTGCTTGGTCTTTGGTGCCAAGGCTGTAGGACTGTCACGTACCGTTCTAGAGTTGATTGAAACCTACTCCGTCGAAGAGGTGATTGGTATTGTTCAAAGCTGGAAAGAAGATCTGCGTTTGATCATGTGTGCCCTTAATTGTGCCACCATAGCAGACCTGCAAAATGTAGACTATATTCTTTACGGTAAACTAAAAGAAGCTAAAGAGCAGATGTAGAGAGGTCGGGACAAGAATCCCGTCCTTTTTTGTAGCCTTTTGTCAACTGTGGTGGGCTGAAAGAACCTAGTTTGTACGAGCGATTTCTGTCCAATTTCCTTTTTCCATCCTCAGACCGAGGTGACTTTTTTGAATTGTGATAAAATAGAAGGGAGAGGATGCGTCTATGAAAAAATTTCAAATCTTTTTATTTATTGAAGCCTGTCTGTTGACAGGAGCTCTGATTTTGATGGTATCAGAGCATTTTTCGCGTTTTCTGCTGATTTTATTCCTCTTTCTTCTCCTGATACGCTATTATACAGGTAAAGAGGGCAACAACGTTTTTCTCCTTGTGGCAACCATTCTTTTCTTTTTCATTGTCATGCTCAATCCCTTTGTGATTTTAGCTATCTTTGTAGCGGTGATCTATAGCCTCTTTCTTCTCTATCCAATGATGAATCAAGAAAGAGAGGAGACGGATTTGGTCTTTGAAGAGGTGGTGACGGTTAAAAATGAAAAGAATCGCTGGTTTGGCAATCTCCATCATTTCTCTAGTCACCAGACCTGCCAGTTTGACGATATCAATCTCTTTCGCCTCATGGGCAAGGACACCATTCATCTAGAAAGAGTCATCTTAACCAATCATGACAATGTCATTATCCTTAGAAAGATGGTCGGAACGACTAGGATTATCGTACCTGTAGATGTGGAAATCAGCCTCAGTGTTAACTGTCTTTATGGAGATCTTACCTTCCTTAATCAACCCAAGCGAGCCCTCCGCAATGAATACTATCATCAGGAAACCAGAGACTATCTCAAGAGTAACAAGAGCGTCAAGATTTTTCTAACTACTATGGTTGGTGATGTGGAGGTGGTCAGAGGATGAAAAAGCAATCTTATCTGTTAATCGGCCTGACTTCACTCCTCTTTATTCTCTTTTTGGTCAATAGTTTACTTGATATTTTAAATCTTGATTGGTCCTATTTGCTACAGGATATAGAGAAAACAGAGAAACTCATCTTCTTGATCTTGGTCTTTAGCCTTTCCATGACCTTCTTTTTTGTCCTCTTTTGGCGCGTGATAGAAGAAATTTCTCGCAGAAAAATGCAGGTTAATCTCAAGCGCTTGTTAGCAGGGAAAGAGGTAATTCCCTTTGCAGATCCAGACTTGGACGCCAGTTTTAAGTCCTTGTCCGGTAAGCTCAACCTCTTGACAGAAGCTGTTCAAAAGGCTGAAAATCAAAGCCTAGTTAAGGAAGAAGAAATCATCGAGAAAGAAAGGAAGCGGATTGCACGCGACCTGCACGATACAGTTAGTCAGGAGTTGTTTGCGGCCCATATGATTTTATCGGGTGTCAGTCAGCAGGCTTTGAAGCTGGATAGAGAAAAGATGCAGACCCAGTTGCAAAGTGTTGCAGCCATCCTAGAAACAGCCCAGAAAGATCTGCGGGTTTTGCTCTTGCATTTGCGACCAGTTGAGTTGGAAGAGAAGAGTTTGATTGAGGGGATTCAAATCCTCTTAAAAGAGCTAGAGGACAAGAGTGATCTCAAGGTTAGTCTCAAGCAGAATGTGTCTAAATTGCCCAAGAAGATTGAAGAACATATCTTCCGTATTTTGCAGGAATTGATCAGCAATACCCTTCGCCATGCCCAGGCATCTTGCCTAGATGTCTACCTCTATCAGACAGATGTTGAATTGCAGCTGAAAGTGGTGGACAATGGGATTGGTTTCCAGTTGGGGAGCTTAGACGACTTGAGTTATGGACTGCGAAATATCAAGGAGCGGGTCGAAGATATGGCAGGAACGGTTCAACTCTTGACAGCTCCAAAGCAAGGACTGGCGGTTGATATCCGTATCCCCCTGCTAGACAAGGAATCATAAAGGAGTAGAGATGAAAATTTTACTGGTAGATGACCATGAAATGGTCCGATTGGGCTTGAAAAGCTATTTTGACCTCCAAGACGATGTAGAAGTTGTGGGCGAGGCTGCCAATGGGGCTCAAGGTATTGAGTTGGCCTTGGAACTGCGCCCAGATGTCATTGTCATGGATATTGTCATGCCTGAGATGAATGGGATTGATGCTACCTTGGCCATCCTCAAAGAATGGCCTGAAGCCAAGATCTTGATTGTGACTTCTTACTTGGACAATGAAAAAATCATGCCAGTCTTGAATGCTGGTGCTAAAGGTTATATGCTCAAGACTTCTAGCGCAGACGAATTGCTCCATGCTGTCCGCAAGGTGGCTGCTGGCGAGTTGGCCATTGAGCAAGAGGTCAGCAAGAAGGTCGAATACCACCGCAATCATATCGAGCTTCATGAGGACTTGACTGCGCGTGAACGTGACGTGCTTCAACTCATCGCCAAGGGCTATGAAAATCAACGCATTGCAGATGAACTCTTTATCTCTCTCAAGACGGTCAAGACCCATGTGTCCAATATCCTTGCCAAACTTGAGGTCAGCGATCGTACCCAGGCAGCGGTCTATGCCTTTCAGCATCACTTGGTCGGGCAGGAGGACCTTTAGATGAGTCTTGCAGATTTACTTGAGGAGCTAGAAGCAGCAAAAGACCCTGAGAAAGCAGGCCCCATGGAAGCCTATATGCGCCATCAATTTCCCTTTCTAGGCATTGCAGCGCCTGAAAGAAATGCACTCTATAAAAAGTACTTTCCAAGCGCGAAAAAAACAAGAGTTATTGACTGGGATTTTGTAGATATTTGCTGGGAAAGGAAGCCTAGAGAATACCAATATGTGGCTGCCAACTATTTGAAAGCCATGCAATCTTATCTAACGAAGGATGATTTGCCTAAGCTTGAGCATCTAGTCGTGACCAAGTCTTGGTGGGACACGGTAGATATCTTAGATCGAGTAGTGGGGAGTTTGGTAGCCGATCATCCGGAACTTGAAGAAGTGATTTTAAAATGGAGCCTATCAGACAATATCTGGCTGAGACGAGTCGCTATTGACCACCAGTTGTTAAGAAAAGAGAAAACGAATGTCCAACTGATGGAAAAGATCCTACTCAACAATCTGGACCAGACAGAATTTTTTATCAACAAAGCCATCGGCTGGGCTCTAAGAGACTACTCTAAAACCAATCCAGAATGGGTAGCAAGTTTTATCGAAAAAAATAAGGAAAGAATGGCTGAACTTAGTATCAAGGAAGCCAGCAAGTATCTCTAGCACTATTGAAAAGCGCATTCATTACTTGAAAAAAGTCGCTATTATATGGTATAATGGACTGTATTAAAAATTTTAAGGAGAAATGACAGAATGTCTGTATCATTTGAAAACAAAGAAACAAACCGTGGTGTCTTGACTTTCACAATCTCTCAAGGCCAGATCAAACCAGAAGTGGACCGTGTATTTAACTCAGTAAAGAAAACTCTTAACGTTCCAGGTTTCCGTAAAGGTCACCTTCCACGTCCTATCTTTGATAAAAAATTTGGTGAAGAAACACTTTACCAAGATGTGTTGAACGCTCTTTTGCCAAACGCTTATGAAGCAGCTGTAAAAGAAGCTGGTCTTGAAGTGGTTGCGCAACCAAAAATTGACATCACTTCAATGGAAAAAGGTCAAGACTGGGTTATCACTGCTGAAGTCGTGACAAAACCTGAAGTTAAATTGGGTGACTATAAAAACCTTGAAGTATCAGTTGATGTAGAAAAAGAAGTAACAGACGCTGACGTTGAAGAGCGTATCGAACGCGAACGCAACAACTTGGCTGAATTGGTTATCAAAGAAGGTGCTGCTGAAAATGGCGACACTGTTGTGATTGACTTTGTTGGTTCTATCGACGGTGTTGAATTTGACGGTGGAAAAGGTGAAAACTTCTCACTTGGACTTGGATCAGGTCAATTCATCCCTGGTTTCGAAGACCAATTGGTAGGTCACTCAGCTGGCGAAACTGTTGACGTTATCGTAACATTCCCAGAAGATTACCAAGCGGAAGACCTTGCAGGTAAAGAAGCGAAATTCGTAACAACTATTCACGAAGTAAAAGCAAAAGAAGTTCCAGCTCTTGACGATGAACTTGCAAAAGACATCGACGAAGAAGTGGAAACACTTGACGAATTGAAAGAAAAATACCGCAAAGAGTTGACTGCTGCTAAAGAAGAAGCATACAAAGATGCCCTTGAAGGCGCAGCAATCGATAAAGCTGTAGAAAACGCTGAGATCGTAGAACTTCCAGAAGAAATGATCCACGAAGAAGTTCACCGCTCAGTAAATGAATTCCTTGGAAACTTACAACGTCAAGGTATCAACCCTGACATGTACTTCCAAATCACTGGAACTACTCAAGAAGACCTTCACAAACAATACGAAGCAGAAGCTGAGTCACGTACGAAGACTAACCTTGTTATCGAAGCAGTTGCCAAAGCTGAAGGATTTGACGCCACTGAAGAAGAAATCCAAAAAGAAATCGAACAATTGGCTGCAACTTACAACATGGAAGTTGCGCAAGTTCAAAACTTGCTTTCAGCTGATATGTTGAAACACGATATCGCAATCAAAAAAGCCGTTGAATTGATCACAAGTACAGCAACAGTAAAATAATCTTAAAAGAGAAAAAGCCCACCTGACTAGGTGGGTTTTCTGATACTCTATTTTCCAAAAATCTCTTTAAGGTCTGCGTCTGTAATCCCAATCATAGCGGGAATACTAGACCAGTTTTCCTCGGTGAGGATATAGGATAGAGGAGAATCCTCTTGATTTGTCGTTTCGGTAGGGACTGGGCTGGTTTGGTCAGCTGAATCGACCAGATCCTGAAAGCGTTCAATCAGATAGGTCTTGCGAGCAGTCCCGATATGCTTGACTGCATAGTCAAAGGCCTGTAATTCACCAAGAAGGATAAGCTTGCTCTTGGCCCGTGTAATAGCTGTATAGATGAGATTGCGTTCCAGCATACGTCTACTAGCACTGGTGATGGGCAGGATGACAACAGGAAACTCACTTCCCTGAGACTTATGGATACTCATGGCATAGGCCAGTCGAATCTTGTACCATTCGTTACGTGGGTAAGAGACTTCATTGCCATCAAAATCAATGACAATTTCGTCTTGTTTGGACTCGGTGTATTTTCCAGGAATCAGGTCTGTGATGTAGCCTAGGTCTCCATTAAAGACATTGACTTCGGCATCGTTGACTAGGTGAATAACCTTGTCCCCTGTTCGATAGTGGCACTGGGGAGCTTCAAAACTGAGTTGATCTTTTTGTGGTGGATTGAGCAGATCTTGCATGAGTTGGTTGATAGCGTCGATGCCAGCAGTTCCTCGATACATAGGCGCTAGCACCTGAATATCACGAGCTGGAATGCCACTTCTGAGGGCGGCACCGAGGATCTTCTCAATGGTAGCTGGGATATAGCCACTAGCGATTTCAAAGTAGGAGCGGTCAGCTTTTTTCTGGGTAAAGTCGGCTGGCAAGATGCCTTGTCGAATTTGACTAGCCAAGGTAACGATAGTTGATTCTTCGCTCTGACGGTAAATCCGTTCCAAGCGAGTCTGCGGAATCAGGGGTATCTGGAGCAGATCAGCCAGGACTTGTCCAGGACTAACAGAAGGTAGCTGGTCGCTATCGCCCACGATGAGAATTTTACTGTTAGAAGAGATGTTGGAGAAAAGTTGGTTGGTTAGCCAAGTGTCCACCATGGAGAATTCATCCACGATGATAAAGTCAGCATCCAGATAATCTTCCAGATGACTAGTATCATCATCTCCCGTCATTCCCAAATGACGGTGAATGGTCGCGCTAGGCAAACCTGTCAATTCATTCATACGCCGAGCCGCTCGACCAGTTGGGGCTGCTAGAAGGATAGGCAGGTTGCTTTTTTTTCTGAGGTCAAGTCCCTCTAAGAGGGCATAGACAGCGATAATCCCATTGATAACGGTCGTCTTGCCTGTACCAGGTCCACCTGTTAGGATAAAGACCTTGTTTTGAATAGCATCGCAGATAGCCTGTTTTTGAATGCTATCGTATTGGATACCCAGTTCTTCCTCGACAGTAGCGATATGCTTGTGAATGGTTTCTATATTCTGACTTTTCTGTTTTTCTTTTTCAAGGATACGAACCAAGTGACTGCGAATGCCTTCCTCGGCGAAAAAGAGGCTGTTATCAAAGATTTTGGTATCAATCTGCTGAACCTTGTCTTCTTCGATGAGGTAGGAAAGCTCTTGGGCTACTTGGCTGGGGTCCAATTCCACGGGTCGGGAAGACTCGAGGAGAGTCAGGGTCTGTTCCAGCAAATCTCGGGCTTCCATATAGGTATCCCCCGTATCTATACAGCCTTGAAAGAGACTGTGGACAAGGCCAGCACGGAAGCGCTCGGGAGCCTGACTTTCGATGCCTAGTTCCTCCGCTAGTTGGTCAGCAATGGTAAAACCCAAACCCTTGATATCCTCAACCAGCTGGTAGGGATAATTTTCGACAATATCGAGAGTTTCTTCCTTGTAAAAGTCTTGAATCTGAAAGGCTAGTTTATTGGGAATACCGTAGTTGGCAAGTTTTGCCAAGACCATTTCTGTTCCATAGTTGAGACGAAGTGTAGAGAGGAAAGCCTCACGGTTTTTGGCAGAGAGTCCTGCAATGCTTTCTAGCTTTTCAGGATGCTCCAGAATTTCGTCTATGGTATTTTCACCATAGCTATCTACGATTTTTTGAGCAGTTTTGAGCCCAATTCCCTTGAAATGGCTGCTAGAAAAGTATTTGACAAGCCCTTTTCGAGTCGGTTTTGCTCGTTCATAGCGGCTGATTTGCAGTTGTTCTCCGTACTTGGAGTGTTGAACGATTTGTCCCCAAAAAGTGTAGTCTTCCCCTTCAATCACGTCAGCCATGGTTCCTGTAATGATGATTTCAAAATCGTCAAAGTCCTCCGCATTGGTATCTTCGATATCTAGGAGGAGGATGCGATAAAAATTACTGGGATTTTCAAAAATAATGCGTTCAATGGTGCCTGAAAAATAAACTTCCATAGATTTCCTTTTTGATAGAAAAAGAGCTGGGATAGAGCTTTCAGTTAGGCTTTCCTTTGATTTGGGACTTGGTACAAGATATTGCCAAGTTGCAATCTAATTCTAAAAGCTAACTCAAAAAGACTATCACAGCATCTAGTTGCTGGTTTTAAAAGATTCCGATACGGTTGAGTGGCCAGAAACGGAATTTGGCTTCTCCTTTGATTTGACTGGCTTTAAAGGTTCCAACATGGCGACTGTCGCTAGAAACCAAACGGTCATCTCCAAGGAGGAGGTACTCACCCTCGGGTACGGTAAAGCTGAAGCTAGTGTTGAAATTTACATCGACAGTAAAGGCCTGAGCTTTCTGAGCAAGGCTTCTAAAATAGACACCCTTATCCCCTTCAAAGCCTTTCCCTGAATAGGTGCTCTGAAGTTTGTCATTTTTAAACTGTTGGAGGTAGTCTGCTAGGTAGGGTTCGTCCGTTTCTTTATCGTTGACATAAAGTTTATCGTTTTCGTAGCGAATGGTATCACCGGGCATGCCGATGACACGTTTAACGATGTCTTTATTTCCATCATCTTCATGAGCAACTACGATATCAAAGCGATCAACGGGTAGATGTCGAACGACAAAGAGAATTTCACCATCAGCTAGAGTCGGATCCATAGAGTGTCCTTCCACACGGACATTGGTCCAGAGAAAGAGACGACTGAGACCAACTACTATAATGATGAGGAATGTGAGTCCCCACTCTTTTAGAAATGTTTTAAAATAATTCATAACTTACCTTTCTAGCAATGCTTTGGCTTTTTCAGTATTTTTAAAATGCAGTTTGGCACAGAAATGAAGTCCTTTCATGCCATAGGTCTGAAGGATTTTGCTAGCAACCTTATCAGAAGCAGTTCCTGCGCCACTTGGCAGTTGATAGCCTAGTTCTCGTCCAAGATTTTCCAAGTTTTCGAGGAAGAGATCACGCGCGATGATAGAGCTAACTGCAACAGCCAGGTATTTGCCCTCGGCTTTTTCTTCTAAGCTAATTTTGTTTGGAAAACGGTTGGCTTCTTGCGCCAAGTACTTGTCATAGTTTTTAGGGCTTGTAAAGGCATCAATGACGATTTTTTCTGGCTGGACTCCTTTTTGGAGAAGGAGAAAGATAGCCTGATTGTGAAGGGCAACCTTTACAGAAACAGCATTGTAACGTTCTCCGATAACTTCGTTGTACTTGCTCGGTGAAAGGATGAGTGCTTGATACTGGATCTCTTCCTTGAGGATAGGGGCGATCTGACGAATCTTTTGGTCTGTCAGGGTCTTTGAATCCCCCACGCCGAGTTTTCGTAAGAAGTCATGCTGGTCAGGTGTGACAAAGGAAGCCACGACAGCAAGCCCACCAAAGAAGGAACCATTTCCCACCTCGTCAGTTCCAATCATAGGAAAATCTTGTCCACTGTTTTCTTGTTGAACTTGGTAACCAAAGAAACTGGCGTATTGCTCAGCAGCTTCGCCTTGCAGGAGGACTTTTCCAGAAGTATAGATGGAAACTGTTGCCTGAGGCAGTCGCAAAAAATAGCGAATATAGGGATTTTTACTAGGATTGAGAGCCTTCTGATACTGACTCAAAAAGCTCTGAATTTCCTGTTCACTTGGTGTGAGTGTGATACTTGCCATAGTTTCTATTGTACCACAAAAGCAGGAGAATTGGTAAAAACTGACAAAGTTAGCGAAATTTGGTATAATATCGTGAGGTGAATTTTATGGCAAATCTAAATCGATATAAGTTTACATTCGGAAAAAAGACATTAACCTTGACAACCGAGCATGACAACCTCTTTATGGAGGAAATCGCTAAGGTTGCGACTGAAAAATACCAAGCGATTAAGGAAAGAATGCCTGGGGCGGATGATGAAACCATTGCCCTCCTTTTAGCGATTAACAGCCTATCGACGCAGCTTAGTCGTGAGATTGAGTTTGACGATAAGGAGCAGGAGCTTAAAGACCTTCGAAATAAGCTAGTGGCAGTCAAGCAAGAGAAGAGCAAGATTGAGGATTCTCTATGATTTCGATCCTTCTCTTACTGGTTCTAGCTTGGGGTTTTTACATCGGCTACCGTAGAGGTCTGGTGCTGCAAGTTTATTATTTCCTCGTGGCAGTGATTTCAGCCTTTGTTGCTGGGCAGTTTTATAAATCGCTGGGAGATCAATTTCACTTGCTTGTCCCTTATGCCAATCCTCAGGAAGGACAGGGTACCTTTTTCTTCCCTTCAGCCCAGCTTTTTCATCTAGACAAAGTCTTTTATGCGGGTCTGGCTTATCTCCTAGTTTTCGGAATTTGTTACAGTATCGGACGTTTTATCGGTTTGTTTCTTCATTTGATTCCAGTTAAAACATTAGGTGGCAAGTGGTTCCGGGTTAGTGCGGGGGCTTTGTCGCTATTGGTAACCTTATTTGTCTTGCAAATGGCTTTGACCATTCTTGCAACTGTGCCTATGGCAGCCGTTCAAAATTCACTTGAAAAAAGTATCGTAGCTAAACACATCATCCAAAGTATCCCTTTTACGACAAACCTTATCAAACAACTCTGGGTGACAAATTTAATCGGATAAAAAGGGCGGGATTTTTCCTAGCCCTTTGTTTACAGATTGGAGGAATAGGTCAAAAACCTCTAATTACTATAATCTTGTAAACAAATACACAAGGAAAAAATATGAATACAAAAATACTAGAGACCTTAGAATTTAATAAAATCAAAGCCTTGTTTGAACCTCATCTTCTGACAGAACAAGGACTAGAGGAGTTAAAAGGTTTGGCTCCAACTGCCAAGGCGGATAAGATCAAACAAGCCTTTACAGAGATGGAGGAAATGCAGGCGCTTTTTGTGGAGCAACCTCACTTTACCATCCTAGCGACACGTGAGATATCAGCGATTTGTAAGCGTCTGGAGATGGGGGCGGACCTCAATATCGAGGAGTTCCTGCTCCTCAAACGGTTTTTGCTTGCTAGCAGAGAGTTGCAAAGTTTTTATGCTAATCTCGAAAATGTTCGCTTGGAACAGTTGGCGAGATGGTTTGAAAGACTGCATGATTTCCCACACTTGCAAGGGAGTCTTCAATCCCTAAATGATGCAGGATTTATCGAAAATTTCGCCAGTGAAGAGCTAGCACGCATCCGTCGGAAAATTCATGATAGCGAGAGTCAAGTTCGAGATGTCTTGCAAGACTTACTTAAACAAAAAGCGCAGATGTTGACCGAAGGAATCATTGCTAGCAGAAATGGCCGTCAGGTTTTACCTGTCAAGAACACCTATCGTAACAAGATTGCAGGTGTTGTTCATGACATCTCTGCCAGCGGAAACACGGTCTATATCGAGCCACGTGAGGTCGTGAAACTGAGCGAAGAAATCGCTAGTTTGCGAGCAGACGAACGCTATGAGATGATTCGCATCCTACAGGTGCTCTCAGAACGGATCCGCCCTCATGCTGCTGAGATTGCTAATGACGCTTGGATTATCGGCCATTTAGACTTGATTCGTGCCAAGGTGCGTTTCATTCAAGAAAGACAAGCAGTCGTTCCTCAACTTTCAGAGAACCAAGAGATTCAACTCCTTCATGTTCGCCATCCTTTGGTCAAAAATGCTGTCGCAAACGATGTACACTTTGGCAAGGAATTAACGGCCATTGTCATTACAGGTCCCAATACAGGTGGGAAGACCATCATGCTCAAAACCCTGGGCTTGATTCAACTCATGGCCCAGTCAGGCTTGCCCATTCTAGCTGACAAGGGAAGCCGTGTCGGCATTTTCGAGGAAATCTTCGCGGATATTGGGGATGAACAGTCTATCGAGCAAAGCTTGTCTACCTTCTCCAGCCACATGACCAATATCGTAGATATTCTTGGCAAAGTTAATCAGCACTCGCTCTTATTGCTAGATGAGCTCGGGGCAGGTACCGATCCGCAGGAAGGAGCAGCGCTTGCTATGGCTATTCTGGAGGATCTTCGTCTCCGTCAGGTCAAGACCATGGCGACGACCCACTATCCAGAACTCAAGGCTTATGGTATCGAGACAGCCTTTGTGCAAAATGCCAGCATGGAGTTTGATACAGCCAGCTTGCGTCCGACCTATCGCTTTATGCAGGGAGTTCCTGGTCGAAGTAATGCCTTTGAAATTGCCAAACGCCTAGGCCTGTCAGATGTCATCGTAGGAGATGCCAGCCAGCAGGTTGATCAAGATAATGACGTCAACCGTATCATTGAGCAATTGGAAGAGCAAACGCTTGAAAGCCGTAAACGCTTGGACAATATTCGTGAGGTCGAGCAAGAAAACCTCAAGATGAACCGAGCACTCAAAAAACTCTATAACGAGCTCAATCGTGAAAAGGAAACTGAGCTCAACAAGGCGCGTGAACAGGCTGCTGAGATTGTGGAACTCGCTCTAAGTGAGAGTGACCAGATTCTCAAGAACCTCCACAGTAAGTCTCAACTTAAACCCCACGAAATCATTGAAGCCAAGGCTGAGCTGAAAAAACTGGCTCCTGAAAAAGTGGACTTGTCTAAAAACAAGGTCCTTCAAAAGGCCAAGAAAAAACGGACTCCAAAGGTGGGGGATGATATTGTGGTCCTCAGTTATGGTCAACGTGGAACCTTGACCAATCAGCTTAAGGACGGCCGTTGGGAAGCTCAAGTTGGTTTGATCAAGATGACCTTGGAAGAGAAAGAATTTGACCTTGTTCAGAACCAACAAGAAGCCCCAGTCAAGAAAAAACAAGTCAATGTTGTCAAACGAGCTTCTGGTCGTGGTCCGCAAGCCAGACTGGATCTTCGTGGCAAACGGTACGAAGAGGCCATGAATGAGCTGGACGCTTTTATCGACCAAGCCCTGCTCAATAACATGGCGCAAGTCGACATCATCCATGGTATCGGAACAGGTGTCATCCGTGAGGGCGTCACCAAATACCTGCAAAGAAACAAGCATGTTAAGAGTTTTGGCTATGCTCCACAAAATGCTGGAGGCAGTGGTGCCACCATTGTAACCTTTAAAGGATAGAGAGAAGAAGGAGTCAACCTTTCTGAAAAAAGGAGAAATGAAAAATCAAAAATTTTCATAGAAAATATTGACAAAGGTTAACTTTTCTTGTAGAATAATAAAAAATAAAATACCAACACCGAATGAAGTTTAATAGAAATGGAGAAAGGTTTGTTTTCCATGACTGTAAATGGACGGAACTCTGGAGAGACCGTAAAGGCACCGAAGGGGCAAGGCAGGTAACTGCTCAAACTCTCAGGTAAAAGGACAGAGCTAAGATAGACCGCTTTTGGCATTTATCTAAGCATTCCAGAGTACATGTATCATGCATGTGCTCTTTCTTTTGGGGTTGAAGGATAGGAGTAGGACATGTTAGAATTGCTTAAAGCGCTTGATGCTTTCGTTTGGGGGCCTCCCCTCTTGATCTTATTGGTCGGAACGGGTATCTATTTGACCATCCGACTAGGCCTTCTGCAGGTGGCTCGTCTCCCTAAGGCCTTTCAGTTGATTTTTACCAAGGACAAGGGGCAAGGCGATGTGTCGAGCTTTGCTGCTCTATGTACAGCTCTAGCCGCCACCGTTGGTACGGGAAACATCATTGGGGTCGCGACAGCCATTAAGGTTGGGGGACCTGGGGCTCTCTTTTGGATGTGGATGGCGGCCTTCTTTGGGATGGCGACCAAATATGCCGAAGGCTTGCTGGCTATCAAATACCGTAGCAAGGATGCAAACGGCGCTGTAGCTGGAGGGCCCATGCACTACATCCTTTTGGGGATGGGAGAAAAGTGGCGCCCCCTTGCTATCTTCTTTGCCCTAGCGGGTGTATTGGTAGCCCTTCTAGGGATTGGTACCTTCACCCAAGTCAATTCGATTACAGAATCTATCCAAAATACAGCTCAAATTGATCCAGCTATCACAGCTCTCGTTTTGTCTGTTTTTGTTGCGATTGCCGTCTTTGGTGGACTCAAATCCATTTCCAAGGTTTCTACAGCAGTTGTTCCTTTTATGGCCATCGTCTATATTCTAGGAACCTTGATTGTGATTTTCTTTAATATCGAGAAAATCCCAGCCACACTTGCCCTCATCTTTACTTCAGCCTTTAGTCCAGCTGCTGCGGTAGGTGGTTTTGCAGGTGCCAGCATTCGGATGGCTATCCAAAATGGTGTGGCGCGAGGAGTCTTCTCTAACGAATCTGGTCTTGGTTCTGCTCCCATTGCAGCGGCTGCAGCTAAGACAAATGAGCCTGTCGAGCAAGGCTTGATTTCCATGACAGGAACCTTTATTGATACGTTGATTATCTGTACTCTGACAGGTCTAACAATCTTGGTAACTGGGGTTTGGAGTGGTGATTTGAATGGAGTTGCCTTGACCCAGTCTGCCTTTTCAACAGTTTTTTCACACTTTGGACCAGCTCTTTTGACCATCTTCCTTGTACTCTTTGCCTTTACGACGATTCTCGGATGGAACTACTACGGAGAGCGCTGTTTTGAGTTTCTATTTGGTGTCCGCTTTATCTGGCTTTACCGTGTAGTCTTTGTAGTCATGGTCCTGTTGGGAGGATTTATCGAATTGGACATGGTCTGGATTATTGCAGATATCGTCAATGCCTTGATGGCCTTACCTAACTTGATTGCCCTTTTGGTCTTGTCGCCCGTAGTTGTTGCTGAGACTAAGAAGTATTTTAAGAACTAATCCAATCACACTTTTAGTGTGATTTTTTCATTTCATAGACATTTCTTATCAAGGCGATTGAAAATATATATTATCCAAGGGGAAAATTCTATGATAGACTAAATGACAATAAAATGAAAAGAGGTTTCTTATGACAACATTTACCATCCACACAGTAGAATCAGCACCAGCAGAAGTAAAAGAAGTTCTTGAAACAGTACAAAAAGATAACAATGGCTATATTCCCAACCTAATCGGTCTCTTGGCCAATGCCCCAACCGCGCTTGAAGCCTACCGAACTGTCGGAGCAATCAACCGTCGCAATAGCCTGACACCCGTTGAGCGTGAGGTGGTGCAAATCACAGCTGCCGTAACTAATGGTTGTGCTTTCTGCGTCGCAGGTCATACTGCTTTTTCGATTAAACAAATCCAGATGAATGATGATCTTCTCCAAGCCCTCCGCAACCGTACTCCAATCGAAACAGATCCAAAACTAGATACTCTAGCTAAGTTTACCTTGGCGGTTATCAATACCAAAGGGCGTGTGGGAGATGAAGCCTTGGCTGAATTTTTGGAAGCTGGCTACACGCAACAAAATGCCTTGGATGTGGTTCTCGGTGTTAGCCTAGCCAGCCTTTGCAATTATGCCAATAACCTAGCCAATACGCCTATTAACCCAGAATTGCAAGCCTATGCCTAGTTCGAATCATAAATAAAATGAAGGCTGATTCATCCAGTCTTCATTTTTCTATGCTATTTTAAAGGCTTTTATGCTATACTGATAATAATATGATTAACGGAGGTTGCCATGAAAAAACTCCCCTTGGTATTTTCTGGTTGTTTGTTAGGTTTGGCAGGTGCAGGAAACCTGATTGCGGATACTTGGCCTGTTCTTTCGCACCTATTTAGTTTGACTGGATTGGTCTTATGGATTTTCTTTCTCCTTCTTCATCTAAGAAATTGGTCTGAAACCAAGCGAGAATTGACCAAAGCCCCTCTTTTATCTGGGATGGCCACTTTTCCTATGGCTGGGATGATTTTATCGACTTATGTCTTTCGTTTGTTCCCTCATCTTCCTTTGATATCACAAGGGCTCTGGTGGTTTTCCTTTATCTTGGATCTTGCTTTGATTGCTTATTTTTCTCGTCGCTTTGTGGGAGTGGAGGAAAGAGCTAGTGCAACACCAAGCTGGACAGTACTTTATGTGGGAATAGCAGTGGCAGCCTTGACCTATCCAGTCGTTGGTCTGATTCAGATTGCCTACCTAACGGTGACTTTCGGCTTTCTGGCTACTTGTTTTCTCTATCCGTTGATTTACAGTGATTTAAAGAAAAAACCATTGACTCCAGCCCTATTAGGGCAAGAAGGAATCTACTGCGCTCCTTTTTCTTTGCTCTTAGCGGCTCTGGTGCGTATTGGTGGAGTTACTCTTCCGACCTGGTCTCTCCTAATCATGATATTAATTTCTCAAGCCTTCTATTTCTTTGTAATGATCCGGTTACCGAAGATTGTCAAAGGAGGCTTTCAACCAGCCTTCTCAGCCCTCACCTTTCCAACCATTATCACAGCTACCTCGCTCAAGATGGCTCAGGGAATTTTGAAACTTCCATTTTTGGATTATTTGGTATTGGCTGAAACTGTTATATGCCTAACTATTTTATTCTTTGTCTTAGGTACTTATCTAATTTGGTTGCGAAAAAAGGTCTAGCTATTATCTAGCTAGGCCTTATTTTTTATGGTTTGATAAGTTCAGCGCCACCCATGTATGGACGAAGTGCTTCTGGAATAGTCACAGATCCATCTTCATTTTGATAGTTTTCAAGAATAGCAGCCACCGTACGTCCAACTGCAAGTCCAGAACCGTTCAAGGTGTGAAGCAGCTTCACCTTGCCATCGGCTTCGTCACGGTAACGGATTTGAGCACGACGTGCTTGGAAATCTTCAGTATTTGAACAGCTTGAGATTTCACGGTAAGTATTTTGTGCTGGAATCCAAACTTCCAAGTCGTACGTTTTGGCAGCTGAGAAGCCCATATCTCCAGTAGAGAGCGCAACCACACGGTATGGAAGATTGAGTTTTTGAAGGATGTTTTCAGCGTTGACTGTCATTTTTTCCAATTCTTCATAAGATTCTTCTGGTTTGGCAAATTTGACCATTTCAACCTTGTGGAATTGGTGTAGACGAATCAAACCACGTGTATCACGACCAGCTGAACCAGCTTCAGAACGGAATGATGGACTCATAGCGGTAAAGTAGATTGGTAGGTCTTTACCGTCAAGGATTTCATCACGGTAGTAGTTTGTAAGAGGCACTTCAGCTGTAGGAATGAGGACATAATTAGTGTCTTTCAATTCAAAAGTATCTTCCTTGAATTTTGGATATTGACCAGTACCAAACATAGAATCGTGGTTAACCATGTAAGGTGTGATGACTTCCGTATAGCCTTCCTTGCCATGCTCATCCAACATAAAGTTATAGATGGCACGTTCCAAACGAGCGCCAAGACCTTTATAGAAAAGGAAACGAGCACCAGTGACTTTTCCACCACGTTCCCAGTCAAGAATACCTAGGTCTTCTCCCAGATCCCAGTGAGCTTTTGGTTCAAAGTCAAACTCGCGCGGAGTTCCCCAACGGCGAACTTCAACGTTGTCATCCTCATCAGCTCCAACAGGAACGCTGTCAGCTGGGATGTTTGGAAGAGTAGTGGTAAATTCTGTCAATTTAGCATCGATTTCTGCCAATTCAGCATCCAAGGATTTGACCTCAGCAGAGAGAGCTTGCATAGCAGCAATCTTGTCATCAGCATTCTCCTTATTGCGCTTGGCTTGAGCAATCTCTGCAGAAACTGTGTTACGTTCTGCCTTGAGATTTTCGACCTTGACCAAGATGTCACGACGTTTAGCGTCGATTTCTTTCATCTCGTTCAAGACTGCAGCATCTACACCACGTGTAGCCAATTTTTCAGCGACAGCATCAAAGTCTGTACGAATACGTTTGATATCTAACATAAGAACTCCTTTATGAAAAAAGCACACCTAACAAAGCGTTGGAGTGGCAGGGCCACGGTTCCATCCAACTTCACAGGTGTGCACTTGATTGTGTATGTAATTGTTAATAACGGTAGAATTTCACCTATCCCTCCTATCTGCTCGCAGCACCCGCAGACTTTCTGAAAGAAGGAGATAACCTACTTATCCGTTGCTATGATTATACTAAAGTTTCTACTTTTTTGCAAATAGATTTTTAAATTTTTGTCCAATGATCTGGAGTAGAGTCGGAAGTTTCACAACTTTGTCATTGCCAAGTTTTTCTCGAGCGATTTTGAGAATAGCTCCAGAGTCTTTGGAAGCAAAGAGGAATTTTCCTTGATCAGTGAAGACTTCAAAGTGACGGCTGATTTTGCGGCCACTTACGTTGGCTCCGATTTGCTGAATGCTGGACCAGGGAATTTGGATATATTGTTCGACGTTGACATCAGGATAAAACTCTAAGGCTTGATCCCCAACTAGAAATTTTCCAACTTTTCCAGAGATAGAGAGGTAAGATGTCCCAGTAGTTTGGAGGTCAATGACTTTATTGAGAGATTGGGCCATGATCAGTCTTCCTTACTTTCATCGAAAAAGGCATGATAGAGAGCCTTGATAGCTGCTTTTTCTTGATCTTTATTGACAACAAACATGATGGAAACTTCGCTTGAACCTTGGGACATCATCTGGATGTTGATTTTATTCTCAGACAAAGCACGTGTTGCAGTAGCAGTTACCCCGATATGGCTCTTCATCTTTTCTCCGACAATCATAATGATGGAAAGGTCATGTTCGATTTCAGCATGGTCCACTTCAGCCTTTTGAACGAGCTGACGCAGAATTTCTTCTTCTTTGATAGGAGTCAACTCACGGGAGCGGAGAATGATCGAAAGATCGTCGATACCTGTTGGCATGTGTTCCCATCCGATGTTAAGATCTTCGAGAATTTGCAGAACCTTGCGTCCAAATCCAACTTCACGGTTCATGAGGTATTTCGACATGTTGATGCTGACAAAGCCAGAATCACCAGCGATTCCAACGACTGGGAATTTATCACTGCTATGCTTTAGAACGATACGAGTACCCGGATGGTCAGGGTTATTGGTATTTTTGATAACGAGAGGGATTTTTCCTCGGTAGGCAGGGAGCAGGGCTTCGTCATGAAGGACTGAAAATCCAGCATATGCCAACTCACGCATTTCACGGTAGGTCAATTCAGGGATAGAATGAGGCTGGTGAATGATACCTGGATGGGCAGCAAAGATACCATCGACATCCGTAAAGTTTTCATAGAGATCAGCCTTAACACCTGCAGCGATGATGGAACCTGTTATATCGGATCCGCCACGGGAGAAGGTACAGATTTGATTTTCCTTAGTGACCCCAAAGAAACCAGGGATAACAAGGACTTCGTTGCTATCAGCCAAGCCTTCAATCTTGTCATAGCTAGATGGAATGATGCGAGCATTCCCAGGTTCGCTTGTTACGATAATTCCCGCTTCTCTTGGATGAACATAGCGCGCATCGATGCCGTTTTGGTTAAAGTAGGCTGCAATAAGTTTGGCGTTGTTGTTTTCTCCAGCCGCTAGGAAGGTGTCATAGAGAAAGTCATTTTCCTCAATAGGAAGAGTCGCTAAGGCACGGATGCTTTTAGAAATTTTTTCTAGAACTGATGGTTTTAAGCCTAGTTCGCTCACCATAGCCGCATAGCGATCGATGATCCAGTTTTGGCTCTTGCTGATATCATTTCCTGCTACATAATCACGATAGTATTTGATCAAGGCATCTGTAACCTTGGTATCTTCAGAATTGCGTTTACCCGGTGCAGAAACGACCACAAAACGGCGCTCTTTATCGCTTTTAACGATGTTTAAAACTTTTTCTAACTGACTAGCAGAGGCAAGAGAGCTTCCGCCAAATTTTACAACCTTCATAGGGACTCCTCAAGTAAGTATTTTATACGATTATAGCAGAAAGAGGGGCTTTTTTCAATGAAGAGAATAGTATAGTCTTTAGGATAAAGTGAGCGTTTTGATCAGCCGAGACACTTTCGATTGGTTTTCTCTTGCCTCTTTATCTAAAAAAAGGTATACTTTGACAATAAAATAATTTTATCACCTTATAAAAGGAGAAGCTATGAATCATATCCTATATCAGATCCTAGATGATCTTGCTATCATTACTTTGAATCGTCCCGAAGTGGCAAATGGTTTCCATATCCCAATGTGTGAGGAGATTTTAGAAGCTTTAACCTTAGCAGAACAGGATCAAGCTGTTCAGTTTATCTTGATTAACGCTACTGGGAAGGTCTTTTCAGTTGGGGGAGATTTGGTTGAGATGAAGCGTGCAGTGGATGAGGATGACATTCCTTCTTTGAATAAGATTGCAGAATTAGTCAATACAATTTCTTTTAAAATCAAGCAAATTCCTAAACCTGTCTTGATGGAGGTAGATGGAGCAGTTGCTGGTGCTGCAGCCAATATGGCAGTAGCAGTCGATTTTTGTTTGGCGACTGATAAGGCAAAATTTATCCAAGCATTTGTTGGAGTGGGATTGGCGCCAGATGCTGGTGGGATCCATCTCTTGAGTCGTAGTATCGGGGTAACACGGGCTGCGCAACTTGCCATGACAGGAGAAGCTTTGACTGCGGAAAAAGCACTGGAATGGGGCGTGGTATACCGTGTCTGCGAGGCAGATAAGCTAGAAAAAACAAGAGAGCAAGTTCTGAAGAAATTAAGACGAGGTTCAGCTAATTCCTATGCAGCTATTAAGAAGCTAGTTTGGGAAAGCCAATTTAAGGATTGGCAGAATTATGCTGAACTGGAATTAAAGTTGCAAGAATCTTTGTCTTTAACTGAAGATTTTAAAGAAGGAGTCCGAGCTCATTCTGAAAGAAGGCGACCAAAATTTTCAGGAAAATAAAAAAATACTTGCACAATTCTTTGAAGTTTGATATACTTTTTGTGTCAAATGTTTTGAATGCAAAAGTTTTTTTGAGAAGGAGGGAATACTTTGGACTACCAACAAGTGAATGAGTATTTAACATCTATTTTTAATAATGTCCTTGTGATTGAGGAGGTTAGCTTACGAGGTAGTCGTTTCAAAGACATCTCCATCAAAGAAATGCACACGATTGATGTGATTGGGAAGTTCCCGGAGGCGACACCAAGTAAGGTTTCTAAAGAACTGATGGTCACTCTTGGAACTGTTACGACCAGCTTGAATAATCTCGAAAGAAAAGGTTATGTTGAGCGCATTCGTTCTGATCAGGATCGTCGTGTGGTCTATCTGCATTTGACAAAGAAAGGTCGTTTGGTTCACCGCCTTCATAAACGTTTCCACAAGGCCATGGTCGAAAAAATTATCGATGGTATGAGTTCTGAAGAAATAGAAGTGATGGGCAGGGGCTTGACTAATCTTTATCAATTTTTGGAGGATTTGAAATAATGGCTTTTGCAAAAATAAGCCAGGTTGCTCATTATGTTCCAGAGCAAGTGGTCACTAATCAAGACTTGGCCCAAATCATGGATACAAGCGATGAGTGGATTTCAAGCCGTACAGGAATTAAACAGAGACATATTTCAAAAACGGAGTCAACGAGTGATTTGGCGACAGAAGTTGCCAAGAGTTTGCTGGTTAAGGCGAGCATAAAAGCGGATCAGATTGATTTTATCATTGTAGCGACGATTACCCCAGACTCGATGATGCCTTCTACGGCGGCTCGGGTTCAGGCAAATATCGGAGCGCATAGAGCTTTTGCCTTTGATCTTACAGCAGCTTGCAGCGGCTTTGTATTTGCTCTCTCAACTGCTGAAAAGTTTTTAAGCTCTGGACAGTTCAAGAAAGGGATTGTTATCGGGGCTGAAACCTTATCCAAGGCAGTTGATTGGTCAGATCGTTCGACAGCTGTTCTCTTTGGAGATGGTGCAGGTGGGGTTCTCTTGGAAACGAGTGAAACACGACACTTCCTTGTGGAAGGTCTCTATACGGATGGCTCTCGGAGCGAGTGTTTGACCTATGGTCAAACGGCTTTGGCTTCTCCTTTCTCGGATCAAGAAGCAGTTCCTGCTTTTTTGAAAATGGATGGACGAGCAGTTTTTGATTTTGCAAATCGAGATGTTGCTAGATCGATCAAAGAAACCATTGAAAATGGTCCAATCGCAGCATCGGAATTGGATTATCTCTTGCTTCATCAGGCAAATATCCGCATTTTGGATAAGATGGCTAAGAAGATCGGCGTAGACCGAGACAAGCTTCCTGCCAATATGATGGAGTATGGAAATACCAGTGCAGCAAGTATCCCGATTTTGCTCTCAGAGTGTGTGGAAAATGGCAAGATTCGTTTAGATGGTAGCCAGACGATTCTCCTATCAGGCTTCGGTGGAGGTTTGACATGGGGCACACTCATTCTTACAATCTAGGTAATCATGTGGTAAACACATAGTTATAAATTTTTTATATTTTAAAGGAGTCCTATCATGGCAGTATTTGAAAAAGTACAAGAAATTATCGTTGAAGAACTTGGGAAAGACGCATCAGAAGTAACACTTGAATCTACTTTTGATGATTTGGATGCAGATTCATTGGACTTGTTCCAAGTAATCTCTGAAATCGAAGATGCTTTCGATATCCAAATCGAAGCAGAAGATAACTTGAAAACAGTTGGTGACTTGGTTGCCTACGTTGAAGAGCAAACAAAATAATTAACATATTACTAGAAGGAGTAGGGGAAACCCACTCCCTCTTGTTTAGGTAATAGTTTGAAACTCAAATGATAAACTCATCGAACTATTACGTAAGCAAGGAATGATGGAGGCACTATGAAAACACGTATTACAGAATTATTGAACATTGATTATCCTATTTTTCAAGGAGGAATGGCCTGGGTTGCGGATGGTGACTTAGCTGGTGCAGTATCAAAATCTGGTGGTCTAGGGATCATCGGTGGTGGGAATGCACCTAAAGAGGTCGTAAAGGCTAATATCGATAAAATCAAATCACTTACGGACAAACCTTTTGGTGTCAACATCATGCTCTTGTCACCTTTTGTAGAAGACATCGTTGATCTCGTGATTGAAGAAGGGGTCAAGGTGGTTACAACTGGTGCAGGAAATCCAAGTAAATACATGGCTCGTTTCCATGATGCAGGAATTACAGTGATTCCAGTTGTTCCTAGTGTTGCTTTGGCAAAACGCATGGAAAAAATTGGTGCGGATGCCGTCATTGCAGAAGGTATGGAAGCTGGTGGACACATTGGTAAATTAACAACGATGACCTTGGTTCGCCAAGTTGCTGCAGCTGTTTCGATTCCGGTTATTGCAGCTGGAGGAATTGCGGACGGTGAAGGTGTCGCTGCAGGCTTTATGCTTGGTGCTGAGGCCGTTCAAGTCGGTACGCGTTTCGTAGTAGCTAAGGAATCTAACGCCCATCCAAAATACAAGGAAAAAATCTTAAAAGCGCGTGATATCGATACGACTATTTCAGCTCAACACTTTGGACATGCTGTTCGTGCCATTAAAAATCAGCTGACACGTGACTTTGAACAGGCTGAAAAAGATGCCTTCAAACAAGAAAATCCAGATTTAGAAATCTTTGAACAAATGGGAGCTGGTGCTCTTGCTAAAGCCGTTGTTCATGGAGATGTAGAAGGTGGATCTGTCATGGCAGGTCAGATCGCTGGTTTAGTTTCTAAAGAGGAAACTGTCGAAGAAATCCTAAAAGATCTATACTATGGCGCAGCCAAGAAAATTCAAGAAGAAGCCTCTCGTTGGGCAGGAGTTGTAAGAAATGACTAAAACAGCCTTTCTATTTGCCGGTCAAGGTGCTCAGTATCTAGGGATGGGGCGTGATCTCTATGATCGCTATCCTATCGTCAAGGAAACAATTGACCAAGCCAGTCAGGTTTTGGGTTATGACCTTCGTGACTTGATTGATAAGGAAGAAGCCAAGTTAAACCAGACTCGCTATACGCAGCCAGCTATTTTAGCGACTTCGGTTGCTATTTACCGACTATTGAAAGAAAAGGGCTATCAGCCAGATATGGTAGCAGGATTGTCTCTTGGGGAATATTCTGCTCTTGTAGCAAGTGGTGCCTTGGACTTTGAGGAGGCAGTTGCATTGGTTGCTAAGCGTGGTGCTTATATGGAAGAAGCTGCACCTGCAGGCTCTGGGAAGATGGTTGCCGTTCTTAATACTCCAGTTGAAGTGATTGAGGAAGCTTGTGAAACAGCCTCTAAAGTTGGAGTAGTAACTCCAGCTAACTACAACACCCCAAACCAAATCGTTATCGGTGGTGAGGTGGCTGCGGTTGACCACGCAGTTGAACTCTTGCAGGAAGCAGGAGCAAAACGATTGATTCCTTTAAATGTATCTGGTCCTTTCCATACAGCCCTTCTTGAGCCAGCAAGTCAGCAACTAGCTGGAGCTCTCGAGGAAGTGAGTTTCTCTGATTTTACTTGCCCGCTAGTCGGCAATACGGAAGCTGCTGTTATGGAAAAAGATAGAATCCAAGAGCTCTTGACGCGTCAGGTGAAAGAACCTGTTCGTTTTTATGAAAGTATTGCTGTGATGCAGGATGCTGGTGTGACCAATTTTATTGAAATTGGTCCAGGTAAGGTCCTATCAGGCTTTGTCAAAAAAATCGATAAAACAGCTCAGCTAGCTAACGTTGAAGACCAAGCAAGCTTGGATGCTTTGTTAGGAAACTAATGACCCCTTCTCCCACAAAATACAACAGGAAATAGGAGAAATAGAATGCAACTTACAAACAAAAATGTCTTTGTAACAGGTTCAAGTCGTGGTATCGGACTTGCCATTGCTCACAAATTTGCCCAACTAGGTGCTAATGTAGTCTTGAATAGCCGCGGAGCAATCTCAGAAGAATTGCTGGCTGAGTTTTCAAACTACGGTGTCAAAGTAGTACCAATCTCAGGTGATGTTTCAGACTTTGCAGATGCCAAGCGTATGGTAGATCAAGCGATTGCAGAACTCGGTTCTGTCGATGTCTTGGTCAACAATGCTGGGATCACTCAAGATACGCTTATGCTCAAGATGACCGAGGAAGACTTTGAAAAAGTGATTAAGATCAACTTGACAGGTGCCTTTAACATGACGCAAGCAGTCTTGAAACAGATGATTAAGGCACGTGAAGGTGCGATTATCAATATGTCCAGTGTGGTCGGTTTGATGGGAAATATCGGACAAGCCAACTATGCAGCTTCTAAAGCGGGTTTGATTGGGTTTACCAAGTCAGTAGCACGTGAAGTTGCCAATCGCAATGTGCGCGTAAATGCTCTTGCGCCAGGAATGATCGAGTCAGATATGACTGCTGTTTTATCTGATAAGGTCAAGGAAGCGACATTGGCACAAATCCCAATGAAACAGTTTGGTCAAGCAGATCATATCGCAGATGCTACAGTGTTCCTGGCCGGACAGGATTATTTGACTGGACAAGTTCTCGCTGTTGACGGCGGACTTAGCATGTAAAAAAATAAGGAAAGATATAGGTAAGACAGATGAAACTAAATCGAGTTGTAGTAACAGGTTACGGATTAACCTCTCCTATCGGAAATACTCCAGAAGAATTTTGGAACAGTTTGCAAACTGGGAAAATTGGAATTGGAGAAATCACTAAGTTTGACCACAGCGAATTTGCTGTGCACAATGCGGCAGAAGTTCAAGATTTCCCATTTGATAAATACTTTGTCAAAAAAGATACCAACCGCTTTGACAACTATTCTTTGTATGCCTTGTATGCAGCTCAAGAAGCGGTGACAAATGCTAATCTTGATGTAGAAGCAATCAATAAAGATCGCTTTGGTGTCATCGTTGCTTCTGGTATTGGGGGAATTAAAGAAATCGAAGATCAGGTTATCCGTCTTCATGAAAAAGGTCCAAAACGCGTTAAGCCAATGACACTTCCAAAAGCCTTGCCAAATATGGCTTCAGGAAATGTTGCGATGCGCTTCGGAGCAAACGGTATCTGTAAATCAATCAATACAGCCTGTGCCTCATCAAACGATGCCATTGGTGATGCCTTCCGTTCTATCAAGTTTGGTTTCCAAGATGTCATGTTAGTTGGTGGATCAGAATCATCTATCACTCCTTTTGCTATCGCTGGATTCCAAGCTTTGACAGCTCTTTCTACGACAGAAGATCCTACCCGTGCTTCTATTCCATTTGATAAAGACCGTAACGGCTTTGTGATGGGAGAAGGTTCAGGGATGCTGGTTCTTGAAAGTCTGGAACACGCTGAAAAACGTGGTGCGACTATCTTAGCTGAAGTAGTTGGTTATGGTAATACCTGTGATGCTTACCACATGACTTCTCCACATCCAGAAGGCCAAGGCGCGATTAAGGCTATTAAACTGGCTTTGGAAGAAGCAGAAATTTCTCCAGACCAAGTGGCTTACGTCAATGCCCACGGAACTTCAACTCCTGCTAATGAAAAAGGAGAAAGTGGTGCAATCGTAGCTGTCCTTGGTAAAGAAGTACCTGTATCTTCAACCAAGTCCTTTACAGGACACTTGCTTGGTGCTGCAGGGGCAGTAGAAGCCATCGCTACAATTGAAGCCATGCGTCATAACTATGTACCAATGACAGCTGGAACAAGCGAGTTATCAGACTATATCGAGGCGAATGTCGTTTATGGACAAGGCTTGGAGCAGGAAATCCCTTATGCTATTTCAAACACTTTTGGTTTTGGTGGACACAATGCGGTTCTTGCTTTCAAACGTTGGGAGAATAAATAATTATGAATTTAAATGAGATCAAGGACTTGATGGCTCAATTTGACCAATCAAGTTTGAGAGAATTTTCTTATAAAAACGGAACGGACGAATTGCAGTTCAGTAAGAATGAAGCAAGAATGGCTTCTGAAGCACCAGCTCAAGTTGCTCCAGTGCCAGCTGCAGTGGTTGCTAGTCCAGTAGTTTCGGCCCCTTCAACTCCAGTAGAGAGTGCAGTGGAAGAAGCTCCAGCACCAGCTGAAACGACGGTTGCTCCGGAGGGTGATGTCGTTGAAAGTCCACTTGTAGGGGTGGCTTACTTGGCTGCTGGACCAGATAAACCTGCCTTTGTCACAGTTGGAGATAGTGTTAAAAAAGGTCAGACTTTGGTGATCATCGAAGCCATGAAGGTCATGAATGAAATTCCTGCACCTAAGGATGGTGTGGTGACAGAAATTCTCGTTTCAAATGAAGAAATGGTTGAGTTCGGTAAAGGATTGGTACGTATCAAATGATCGATATTCAAGGAATCAAAGAAGCTCTACCCCATCGCTACCCCATGCTCCTAGTGGACCGTGTCTTGGAAGTGAGCGAGGATACCATTGTTGCCATTAAAAATGTGACCATCAACGAACCTTTCTTCAATGGCCATTTTCCACAATACCCAGTCATGCCAGGTGTTCTTATCATGGAAGCCTTGGCTCAGACTGCTGGTGTCTTGGAATTGTCCAAACCTGAAAATAAAGGGAAATTGGTCTTCTACGCTGGCATGGACAAGGTTAAGTTCAAGAAGCAAGTTGTACCAGGTGATCAATTAGTCATGACGGCTACTTTTGTCAAACGTCGTGGTACGATTGCTGTGGTTGAAGCAAAGGCTGAAGTAGATGGCAAGCTTGCAGCGAGTGGTACTCTTACCTTTGCAATTGGAAACTAAGGAGGTTCTCCATGTTTCGTAAAATTTTGATTGCCAACCGTGGTGAGATTGCGGTTCGCATTATTCGAGCTGCACGTGAATTGGGCATTGCGACCGTTGCAGTCTATTCAACAGCTGATAAGGAAGCTCTTCACACACTCCTAGCGGATGAAGCTATCTGTATCGGACCTGGTAAGGCGACAGAGTCTTATCTCAATATCAATGCGATTTTGTCCGCTGCAGTATTGACAGAGGCAGAAGCCATCCACCCAGGTTTTGGTTTTCTTAGCGAAAACTCCAAGTTTGCCACTATGTGTGATGAAGTAGGGATTAAGTTTATTGGTCCTTCTGGAGCTGTGATGGATACCATGGGAGATAAGATCAATGCGCGTGAACAAATGATCAAGGCTGGAGTTCCTGTTATCCCAGGATCTGATGGTGAAGTTCACACGGCTGAAGAGGCCCTTGCAGTTGCAGAAAAGATTGGCTACCCAGTCATGCTAAAGGCATCGGCAGGTGGTGGTGGAAAAGGGATTCGTAAGGTTGAAAAGGCAGAAGACTTGGTCACAGCCTTTGAGACAGCATCCAGTGAAGCCAAGGCCAATTTTGGGAATGGCGCTATGTACCTTGAGCGTGTGATTTATCCAGCTCGCCATATTGAGGTTCAGATCCTTGCGGACCAAGAGGGTCATGTTGTCCATCTTGGTGAACGGGACTGTTCACTTCAGCGTAATAATCAAAAAGTTTTGGAAGAAAGCCCGTCCATCGCGATTGGAAAAACCCTTCGTAATGAAATTGGTTCTGCAGCGGTTCGTGCAGCAGAGTCTGTAGGCTATGAAAATGCAGGGACGATTGAATTTCTTCTCGATGAAGCGAGTGGCAATTTCTACTTCATGGAAATGAATACTCGTGTGCAAGTGGAACACCCAGTCACAGAGTTTGTTTCAGGTGTTGATATCGTGAAGGAACAGATTCGCATTGCTGCCGGGCAACCCTTACCTTTCAAACAAGAAGATATCGTTCTACGAGGTCATGCTATCGAGTGCCGGATCAATGCGGAAAATCCAGCATTTAACTTTGCTCCAAGTCCAGGGAAAATTACCAATCTCTATCTACCAAGTGGTGGAGTTGGCTTGCGCGTAGACTCAGCAGTTTATCCAGGTTACACCATTCCCCCTTACTATGATAGTATGATTGCCAAAATCATTGTTCATGGGGAGAATCGTTTTGATGCATTGATGAAGATGCAACGGGCACTTTATGAACTTGATATTGAAGGAGTGCAAACCAATGCAGACTTCCAGTTGGATCTGATTTCAGATCGCCGAGTTATCGCTGGTGACTACGATACTTCCTTCTTGATGGAAACTTTCTTGCCAAAATACCAAGAAAAAGAATAGACTTTCAAACAGAATGAGAACTAAAAGGGGGAGTTATGGCTCTATTTAGTAAAAAGGATAAGTATATTCGGATCAATCCTAACCGTTCCGTAAGGCAGAAACCACAAGCCAAGCCTGAGGTTCCGGATGAACTCTTTTCCCAGTGTCCTGGTTGTAAACACACCATTTACCAAAAGGATCTGGGGAGCGAACGAATTTGTCCCCATTGTAGCTATACTTTCCGTATTTCAGCTCAGGAACGCTTGGATTTGACGATTGATTCTGACAGCTTTGTGGAGATGTTTACGGGAATTGAAACTCAAGATCCCTTGAACTTTCCTGGTTACCAGAAAAAACTGGCTAGCATGCGTGAAAAAACAGGACTGGATGAAGCTGTCCTGACTGGTACAGCTAGGATTAAGGGGCAAAAAGTTGCCCTTGGGATCATGGATTCTAACTTTATCATGGCGTCGATGGGAACCGTTGTGGGTGAAAAAATCACGCGCTTGTTTGAATATGCGACAGTTGAAAAGTTGCCAGTTGTACTTTTTACAGCTTCTGGTGGTGCCCGTATGCAAGAAGGGATTATGAGCTTGATGCAGATGGCTAAGATTTCTGCGGCAGTTCAACGTCATTCCAAGGCAGGCCTTTTTTACCTGACGATTTTGACGGATCCGACAACAGGCGGAGTGACAGCTTCTTTTGCTATGGAGGGTGACATTATCCTAGCAGAACCCCAGAGTTTAGTTGGTTTTGCAGGGCGTCGTGTTATTGAAAATACAGTTCGTGAGACCTTGCCGGATGACTTCCAAAAAGCAGAATTTTTGCTTGAACATGGATTTGTTGATGCAATTGTCAAACGTAGAGAACTACCAGAAACAATTGCTAAATTAGTGAGATTGCATGGAGGAAATCGCGGATGAATATTGCAAAAATAGTCAGAGAGGCACGCGAGCAAAGTCGCTTGACAGCCCTTGATTTTGCCAATGGAATCTTCGATGAATTTATCGAATTACATGGAGATCGCTCTTTCCGAGACGATGGTGCGGTTATTGGCGGAATTGGCTGGTTAGGTGACCAAGCAGTCACAGTCGTCGGTATTCAAAAGGGGAAGAGTCTTCATGACAACCTCAAACGAAATTTTGGGCAACCTCATCCAGAAGGCTATCGTAAGGCTCTTCGCCTGATGAAACAGGCAGAAAAATTTGGTCGTCCAGTTGTAACCTTCATCAACACTGCTGGAGCTTACCCAGGTGTTGGGGCTGAGGAACGTGGACAAGGGGAGGCAATCGCTCGAAACCTGATGGAAATGAGCGACCTCAAGGTTCCAATCATCGCGATTATTATCGGTGAAGGAGGATCTGGAGGTGCATTAGCACTAGCCGTGGCTGACCGTGTTTGGATGATGGAAAATTCGATCTATGCCGTGCTCAGTCCAGAAGGTTTTGCCTCTATCCTTTGGAAGGATGGGAGCCGTGCCATGGAGGCGGCGGAGTTGATGAAGATCACTTCACACGAACTCCTAGAAATGGGAATCGTAGACAAGGTAATATCAGAAGCAGGGCTTTCCAGTAAGGAACTGCAAGCTCGTGTTAAAAATGAATTGCGTGCAGAGCTTGACCGCTTGCAAGGATTAGCCTTGGAACAGCTCCTCGAAGAACGTTACCAACGGTTTAGAAAATACTAAGAATGACTAAATGAGACTAGAAAGGTCTCATTTTTTTATAGAAAAATGCCATTCAGGTCGAAAAATTGACAGTTGAGGAGATGGGCTATAAAATAGACAAAAAAGATGTATACTGTAGATGTGAGCCTACAACAATATTTTAAGAAGGTACTTGCAATGACAGGTACAAATACATTTACAGTTCTTTCAACTGAGGACTTGGAGCAAACTTCAGGTGGTCTTGCTGTCTGGGAAGATGGTTATGGCAGATGGCTATATTATAGAGAATTTGCTCCCTATATGGGGCAAGGGGCACTTAATTCTTATAGAGATGCTTGGAAGTACGGCTTCCGAGCAGGATAATCTTTCAAAAAAAGTACGATGAGAAACATAAAGAAACTAAGACAGTTTGGAATATTTTTGCTTATTATTTTACTATCTACCTATTTACCACAAACAATTGGATTGTATGTGACGATCATTTTAGGGTTAGGCGCTGATGTCTATTCCCTTATTTTAACAATAGGATTAGTAGGAATTTGCCTTCTATTAATTTGGTGGTTAAAAAAGCAAAAGATGCTCTTTATCTTTGAGAAAAAGAGCTGGAACTGGTCATTTGTCTTCTACTTATTTGCAAGTTATGTGGTTTATCAGATTCTCGGTAATTTTTGGGCACGCTATGCTCATTTGATTAATCATAGGAATATTCATGATGAGTATTTTACCGTGGTTCTTTCAAATGGACAACCAACTTTTTTATCGACTATCTTATCTTTTGTCCTGCCTGTAATCATCGGTCCTGTTTTTGAGGAGACTCTTGATAGAGGGTATTTTATGAATACCTTCTTTCCTAAGTCAAAGTACTATTTAGATGTCATCTTATCAGGCCTTATCTTTGGACTTAGTCATTTGATACTATCTCACCGGGACCCAATTAGTTTATTATATTATAGTCTGATTGGTCTCTTTTTTGCCCTTGTTTATCGTTCTACCGACAATCTGAGATTAACGATTCTCTGTCATAGTTTTTTTAACTTTCTCAATCATGCAAAACCTATCTGGATTTTTGTTTATAATTATATCTATTACCATTTTTTTAGATAGTAGGAGGCAAAGAAAAAAGTGTTTGATATTTGTCAAACACTTTTTCTATTTACTGTTCTTCTGTTACAAACTGGCTGAGCAGTCCATTGATAAAACGGGCAGATTTTTGATCTGAGAAGTCCTTTGCAAGCTCGATAGCTTCGTTAACAGCAACCAACTGTGGAGTGTCAAATGAAGTGATTTCAAAGACTCCCAAGCGAAGGAGGTTTCTCTCCACGAGCGTTAAACGTTCAATGGTCCAACCTGCTTTTAGATGTTGTGTGATTTGCTTGTCTAGTTCTTCCTTTTTAGTTTGAACACCAGAAACGAGCTCTGTCAAAAAGGCTGGGAGTTGCACATCCGTATCTTCACGATCGTGTGTGTAGGCGAAACGACAAGCAGTTTCGACATCTGTATCAAACTCAAGACTCATAAGAGCTTGAAAGGCACACTTACGGAGCTCACGTCTAGATTCTAATAGTGGACTAGTCATTGAGGAAGTCCTCATCAAACAAGTCTTTCAAGTCTGGTTTTGGTGTTTTATCTGGAACAATACCTGCAACGTGGATATTGATAGCAGCGAGTTCTACATCAGCCATATTGCGGACAGCATCTTTGACAGCTTTTTGGATAGCAACAGCTACCTTAGGAACTTTTACTCCGTACTCAAGGTAGAGGTAGATATCAGCTGTGAGTTCTTCGTCCACGTTTTTAAGATAAACACCGCGGCCGAGTGAAAGTTTTGAAAGGGTATCAGATACTGATTTGTTTGAAAAAGAGTGTACGCCCTCTACCTTTGCAGTAGCAACAGCAATGATTTTTTCAAGTACACGTGGGGCGATAACGATTTCGCCAAGTTGTTCTTCAATTCCCATAGAATGACCTCTTTCTAGAGATTAGGCACGAGAAACGTAAGTTCCTTCTGCAGTGTTGATAACGAGTTTTTGTCCTGCTTCGATGAAGTCTGGAACGTTGACAACAAGTCCAGTTTCCATCGTTGCTGGTTTACCAGAACCTGTAACAGTAGCACCTTTGATAGATGGTTGAGTTTCTGCAACTGTCAATTCAACAGTAGTTGGTACAGTTACACCGATTACTTCAGTTCCGTAGAATTGGATTTTCACATCAGAGTTTTCAAGGATGTAAAGCAATTCGTTTTCAACGTTGACTACAGGGATTTCGTATTGGTCGTAAGTTTCTGTATTCATGAAGTATGCTGTGTCATCCATTTTGTACAAGTATTGAGCTGGAACAGTTTCGATAATAGCTTGTTCAAATTTTTCCTCTGGACGATAGCTTGTGTCAAATGTAGAACCAGTACGGACATCACGCAATTTCATACGCATGATCGTGTTTCCTTTACCTGGTTTGTGGTGGCTAGCTTCCAAAACGCGGATCAATTTTCCGTCAGCTGTTTCAAAGGTCATACCAGCTTTTAATTTACTTGCTTCAATCATGTTTTTACCTCTTTAATAAATATTATTACTCTTCATTTTACCATAAAATACTCTGGAAATAAAGCCAAAATAGTTATTGGGAGTTGGTAGAGAAGAAAAAACCAACCTTAGGGCCGGTTTTGTTCTGTCTAGTTTTCTTTCAACTTTAAGCCTGCTTTTTCCACGCATTCACGCGCGCCACCGCCATTTTTAGCCAGATGGACAAAGACTTTCTTGGTCATAGCTGAGGTCTTCAAGCAAGATACTGGTTGCTTCAATCTCGTAGAGGCCTGTCCAAACCTTGTTGACCTTTTGTTTAGCGAGTTCGTTGAAGGGTTTTTGATTGGCATTGAGACTATTGAAAAGGTTGATTTCATAACTCAAATAATTATTAAATTATTTGATAACCTTTAAAAATCATCTAAGATTTACTAGCATTTAGCTTCTTTATGGAATGGCGTTCGATGAGCCCCCCTATAATCCACCCCATCGCTAGCAAGTAATTCTCAAAAGCACCGATAGCATTTACAGGAGAGTGATACTCCATATAATTGAGTAAGTGATTTGTTCCTATTCCAATTCCGCCAATAATGAGAGCAAGAAGTGCGATTCGTAGATAGAACCAATCGTATTTAATATTGACAGCGAGAATAATAATCAATACAGCTAAATTCCATATTCCAATTTCTCGTTGCCAACCAGCAGATATTCCGTACCCGGAGTGACTTCCCATGTATGATGGAAAGAAAATTTGTAGTATAGAAGCGCCTAACATAGCGATGATGACTAAAACAAATAGCAATCGTAAAAATTTGTTCATTTATTCTCCTTGTCTCATTCTCGTTTTAAAAGTAGAAAAAAGTGTATAAAGAGTAAATTACTCACTGTCTTTCAACTTCGCCAATTCTTGGGCAAGGAGTTTAAGGGCGACTTGTGGGTTGGCTTGGCCTTTGGTAGCTTTCATAAGGAATCCTGTGAAGGCCTTGTCTGCGTTGCGTTTTCCTGACTTGAAGTCGGCAACAGCGGCTTCGTTATCCGCAAAGACTTGGTGGATGATTGGAATCAAGATAGCTGGATCTGAGATTTGCACCAAGCCTGCTTTTTCCACGTATTCACGCGCACTACCACCATTTTTAGCCAGGTGGACAAAGACTTTCTTGGCAATCTTAGACGAGATAGTGCCATCTTCGATGATGGCAATCATTTCAACCAAGTTTTCTGGTGTCAATTCGATTTGTTCGAGTGTTTTTCCTTCAGCGTTCAAGAATTGAGCGACTTCACCTTGGAGCCAGTTTGAGACTTGCTTAGCATCGCCACCAAGGGCAACAGCTTTCTCAAAGAAGTCAGAAGTGACTTTGTTAGCAGTCAGCTGGCTAGCATCGTAGTCTGACAAGCCAAGGTCAGCAACGTAGCGAGCACGGCGTTCTTTTGGAAACTCTGGCAACTCTGTACGCATTTCTTCGATCCACTCATCAGAGATTTCAAAGAGGGGTAGGTCTGGTTCTGGGAAGTAGCGGTAGTCTGCAGCCCCTTCCTTGACACGCATGAGGATGGTTGCCTTGTTAGCTTCATCGTAACGGCGAGTTTCTTGGCGAATTTGACCACCTGAGCGAAGGATTTCAGCTTGACGTTGGACTTCGTATTCAAGCCCTTTACGGACATTGGAGAAGGAGTTGAGGTTTTTCAACTCAGTCTTGGTACCGAATTTCTCTTGACCATAAGGACGAAGGGAGATGTTGGCATCCACACGCATAGAACCTTCTTCCATCTTAACGTCGGAAATACCAGCGTACTGGATAACTTCCTTGAGGGCTGTCAGATAAGCGTAGGCTTCTTCTGGGGAACGCATGTCAGCCTCAGAGACAATCTCAATCAATGGCACCCCTTGACGGTTGAGGTCGACATAAGAGTAGCCATCTGTACCGTGAGTGTTTTTACCAGCGTCTTCTTCTAGGTGGGCGCGTTCGATACCGATTTTCTTCGTCGTACCGTCTTCTAGCTCTACTTCAATCCAGCCGTTGTAGCCGATTGGCTCATCAAACTGGGAAATTTGGTAGGCTTTTGGATTATCAGGGTAGAAGTAGTTCTTGCGGTCAAAGTGCATCTTTTTGTGGATGTCCATGTTGAGGGCAAGAGCTGCCTTGATACCGGCATCGACAACACCCTTATTGAGAACAGGAAGTACTCCTGGGAAAGACCAGTCAATTACGTTAGTGTTGGCATTTTGGTCATTTCCAAAGTGGGCAGAAGTAGGTGAGAAGATTTTTGAATTGGTGTTGAGCTCTACGTGGACTTCAAGTCCAATGACTGTTTCAAAGTTCATTAGTTGTCACCTCCAAAAATCACGGGTTGTTGTTTGTGGTAGTATGTTGTTGCTTCAAAGGCAGCAGCAGCTTGGTAAATGGTTTCCTCAGAGTACTTAGGACCGATCAATTGGAGACCGACTGGTAGACCTTGAGAGAATCCAGCAGGAATTGAAATTCCTGGGAGACCTGCTAAGTTGACTGGGATGGTCAAAAGGTCAGCCAAGTACATGGCAACGGGATCGTGGTTGAGTGAATCCAAGTCATAGGCAACGCTTGGAGCAGTTGGTCCCAAAATCAAGTCGTAATCCGCAAAGACGTTTTCGAAATCTTGGATGATGAGGGTACGGACCTGACCAGCTTTCTTGTAGTAGGCATCGTAGTAACCTGATGAAAGGCTAAAAGTACCTAGCATGATACGACGTTTCACCTCTTCACCAAAACCTTGACTACGGCTGTTTACATAGATTTCGTCAAGATTCGTCGCATCATCTGCGCGGTAGCCGTAACGGATACCGTCAAAACGTTGCAGGTTTGAGGAGGCCTCTGATGAAGCGATAATGTAGTAAACGGCAACACCGTATTTAGAGTGAGGAAGGCTGACTTCTTCAACGATAGCACCAAGTTTTTCAAAGTGTTTGGCGGCGTTAAGAATGGTTTCCTTAACTTCTGGGTCAATTCCTTCACCAAGGTATTCCTTAGGCAAAGCAATTTTCATGCCCTTGATATCTTGCCCGATTTTTGAAGTAAAGTCGGCAATGCGGACAGGAGCAGAAGTAGAGTCTTTAGCATCTTCGCTGGCAATAGCATTAAGCAAGAGGGCATTTTCTTTAACAGTTGGCGCAAAAGGTCCAATCTGGTCTAAAGAGCTACCAAAGGCAATGAGACCGAAACGAGAAACTGTTCCGTAGGTTGGTTTGAGACCAACGATCCCGTTAAAGGCAGCAGGCTGGCGGATAGAACCACCAGTATCAGAACCAAGTGACAAGCGAACTTGACCTGAAGCTACAGCTGCAGCAGAACCACTTGATGAACCACCAGGAACCTTGCTGTGGTCCCAAGCATTTTTAGTGGCACCGTAGTGGGAAGTCTCACCTGATCCACCCATGGCAAACTCGTCCATATTGGTTTTTCCAACAACAATCATACCCTTAGCTTTGGCATTGGTAACGGCTGTCGCATCAAAGATTGGCTCGTAGTTGTAGAGCATTTTTGAGGCTGCAGTTGTCAGGATACCGTCGGTAGAGATATTATCCTTAACAGCCAGTGGAATTCCTGAAAGGACATTATCAGCATCAATTCCAGCTTCATCAATAGCTTTAGCTTGAGCAAGAGCCTGCTCTTCAGCGATGGTAACAAAAGCATTGATAGCTGTCTCGCGAGATTTGATATCTTCAAGCGTTGCTTGGGTTAATTCTGTTGCAGAAATCTCCTTAGAGACAAGGAGATTGTGCAAGTCTTCAATAGTTTTGTTATTAAAAGTCATTAGGCATCTCCTCCATCATCTAGGATAGCTGGTACCTTGATATAGTAGTTATCTTTTTCAGGTACATTTTTAAACAAGCGGTCACGGTCTGTTCCTTTTTCGGCCACATCAGGGCGGAGTACGGTTTTACGGTCAGCCATGGTCGTAGTAGGTGCGACACCAGTAGTATCGACTTCGCCCAGCAACTCAACCATATCGACAATTTTAGACAGGGTTGTTGCAAAGGCAGCAGTTTCTTCTTCAGAGAATTTTAATTTTGAAAGATTGGCAACGTGTGTTACCTCTTCTTGCGTAATTTTCATCTTGCATCCTTTCGTGAAATGATGATTTTTAGTCTGTTCTATTTTACCATATTTTCCTATAAATAAGGGAGCCAAACTGAAAAGAAATAGAAATTGAAAAATCGCTTTTAATTCGCTATAATAGTTAAACTAAAAGAAAAATTGAGTGAGACTAGAGATTAATGTAGGAAGAATTCCTCGAAAGATGAGTTAGGATAGAAAATATGCTACATAATTTTTTTACAAGATTCCAAACCGTACCACCTCCCATTTCGCTCTTTTGGTATGGGGTTATGATGCTTGTCTTAGTGCTTTGTATTTATGGGGCACTTGCTTATCACAAGAATCCGAAATTTGTCTACTTGTTTAAGGGGATTCAGATTCTCCAGTTACTAGCTCTTTATAGTTGGTATGTTGGTTTTGGGATTCCATTGTCTAATAGTCTCCCTTTTTATCATTGCCGTTTGGCCATGTTTGCGGTAGTTTTCTTACCAGATAAATGGCGGAGCAAGCAATACTTTGCCCTTTTAGGAGTAAGTGGAGCGGTCTTTGCCTTGGTTTACCCTGTTTTTGACCCCTATGACTTCCCCCATATCACTAGTTTTTCATTTTTGATTGGGCACTATGCCCTTTTGGTGAATTCCTTGGTCTACTTGATGAATCACTATGACAAGAGCCTACTCAAGAAATATATGATTGTAGCCTATACCTTTATCCTCAATCTCTTTCTAGTTGGGGTTAATCAGGTGACTGGTGGAAATTATGGCCTCTTAAGAGATACCCCGTTTATCTCGAATGCTCCTCTGTGGCTAAAGTACCTCCTTGTGTCGGTCATCCTTTCACTGGCTCTTGTTCTCTTTGATATCTTGTTCAAGAAACGGTGGAAAAAGAGAAATCAGGTGAAATCTGTGCTCTAGCTTACCTTTTTCATCGGATGAGCAATTGAAAAACTCCCCAAAATCCGATATAATGAAGAGTTGAAAGGAATGGTAAAATCCAATGTAAAATCACTCTTAGCTATTGAAACAACTAAAAATAGAAAATCAAAGAAAGAGAACTTATGACTATTCAAGAAGAAATTAAGAAACGTCGTACCTTTGCCATCATCTCCCACCCGGACGCGGGGAAAACGACCATCACTGAGCAGTTGCTCTACTTTGGGGGCGAGATTCGTGAGGCTGGTACTGTAAAAGGGAAGAAAACAGGGACTTTTGCCAAGTCTGACTGGATGGATATCGAGAAACAACGTGGGATTTCGGTTACTTCATCTGTTATGCAGTTTGACTATGATGGTAAGCGCGTCAATATCCTCGACACACCAGGGCACGAGGACTTCTCAGAAGACACCTATCGTACCTTGATGGCGGTGGATGCTGCGGTCATGGTCGTGGACTCTGCCAAGGGTATCGAGGCCCAAACCAAGAAATTGTTTGAGGTTGTGAAGCACCGTGGCATTCCAGTCTTTACCTTTATGAACAAGCTGGACCGTGATGGACGTGAGCCACTGGACCTCTTGCAAGAGCTAGAAGAAGTCCTAGGTATTGCCAGCTACCCGATGAACTGGCCAATCGGGATGGGGAAAGCCTTTGAGGGCTTGTATGACCTTTATAACCAACGCTTGGAACTTTATAAAGGGGATGAACGTTTTGCCAGTCTGGAAGAAGGGGACAAACTCTTTGGAAGTAACCCATTTTATGAGCAAGTCAAGGATGATATTGAGCTTTTGAATGAAGCAGGAAATGAATTTTCAGAAGAAGCTATTTTAGCGGGTGAATTAACACCAGTCTTCTTTGGTTCAGCTCTTACTAACTTTGGGGTACAGACCTTCCTTGAGACCTTCCTTAAGTTTGCTCCAGAGCCATATGGACACAAGAAAACAGATGGCGAAATTGTCGATCCTTACGACAAGGATTTCTCAGGGTTTGTCTTTAAAATCCAAGCTAACATGGATCCTCGTCACCGTGACCGTATCGCCTTTGTCCGCATCGTATCAGGTGAATTTGAGCGTGGAATGAGTGTCAACCTGCCTCGTACTGGGAAGAGTGCCAAACTGTCGAATGTCACTCAGTTTATGGCCGAAAGTCGTGAGAATGTGACCAACGCTGTTGCAGGAGATATCATCGGGGTTTACGATACAGGGACTTATCAGGTTGGAGACACTTTGACGGTTGGAAAAAACAAGTTTGAGTTTGAACCACTGCCAACCTTTACACCTGAGATTTTCATGAAAGTTTCTGCTAAGAACGTCATGAAACAAAAATCCTTCCACAAGGGAATCGAGCAATTGGTGCAAGAAGGAGCCATTCAGCTTTATAAGAATTACCAAACAGGCGAGTATATGCTGGGTGCTGTCGGACAACTCCAGTTTGAAGTCTTTAAGCACCGCATGGAAGGCGAGTACAATGCAGAAGTGGTCATGAGCCCAATGGGTAAAAAGACAGTTCGCTGGATTAAGCCTGAGGACTTAGACGAGCGCATGTCATCAAGCCGCAATATCTTGGCCAAAGACCGTTTTGACCAACCAGTATTCCTTTTTGAAAACGACTTTGCCCTTCGCTGGTTTGCGGATAAATATCCAGATGTAGAGTTGGAAGAAAAAATGTAAATCGTTACAAATGACAGCAACTCTCTGTTGCTAGTCATTTGACGGTAACCGCTATAGCGGTCTACCTAAACGCTTCACTAGGAAAAATCCACGAATATTATCGATTCGTGGATTTTTCCGTCGTAACCACGTTTTACAAATGAAATCGATTTGTAAAACTCAGTGTCGTAGTTCAGGAAATTTATTTGTTTGTGTAACAATCTAAGTAACTAACGCCAAGTTTCTATGGAACTTGGCTAGGCGCTCCACTAGTAAAGTTTTACGAATAGTATCGATTCGTGGATTTTTTCATATAGTAAAGGTAATTGAAGTCAAAGGTAAATTAAAAACCCCAGAAAAATCATGTTACGTGAATTCTTCTGAGGTTTTTCTAGTTTCCATATTTTTGATAAAAATCGACCTTGACCTGAATGAAGGTTTCGGCTTCGCGTAGTAGCTGCAGGAGGGTGGCACGGGTTTCAAACTCTTCACGCGTTTTTGGAAGACTCCGATTGCGGAAGACTTGCAGATAACGTTCAATGTCATCAAGCAGGTCGTGAGCAGGATTGGTCTGGCTTAGCTGGGCAGCAATCTTAGAAAAGAGCTGGGCCAAAATCAAACTCTCACTTGCGGCTAGGTGACAAGTATTGACCTGCTGGGCCATATTTCGCAGGATACCACTTTGTCGCTGTCTCATCTCAAAGTAGTGGATGTGGTAGTCCGTCTGGTGAAAGAGGTGATCCGAGTGATCCAAATAGACTAGCTTGAGGGCTTCATCAAGGAGCTTGTCTAATTGGTCAACGAGTTGGGCTTGGTTGCGCCCGTCTCCCCTCGACAGATAGTATTTAAAGCGAAGCAGGATGTCTTTTAACTTTTCTTCGACCTGAAGGTGGTAGCTTTGGATGGCTTTCTCACGAGAGGGCATATAAAGGTTGACCAATAGAGCAAAGCTTGTCCCGATGAGAAAGAGGAGCACTTCATTGAGCAGGAGGGCTGGGGAAGTAGACTCCTGTACCAAGAGATGGCTGACCAAGACACTGCTAGGGGTGATGCCGATTTCCCAGCCCATTTTATAGGCTAGGGGCACGTAGAGAGCCAGATAGAGGCCGAGACTCCAGATGTGAAATCCTGTCAGTTGAAAGGCTAGAACACCGATAGCGAGTGCTAGGAGCATGGAAAAGAGGCGGTTACGGGCTAATTTCAGCGTACTTCTGCGCGTGTCGGAGAGGCTTAAGAGGGCGATAATTCCAGCTGAAACTGCTGATGATAAATCTAAAAAATAAGCGAGAAAACAAGCAAGGCAGGTCGCTAAGATCAGTTTGGTCGTACGTTGGGTGATAGACATGAGAATTTCCTATAATACTAGAATAAGAGTATAAAAGACAAGGCTTGGAAGACTTGTCTTAAAAATCTATTTTTTACGTGCCGACGCGTACTCAGCTACTGCTGTAAAGAGGACGTCGGTAGAAGAGTTCAGGGCAGTTTCGCAGGAATCTTGGACGACACCGATGACAAAACCAACTCCGACTACCTGCATAGCAACGTCATTTGAAATCCCAAAGAGACTACAAGCGACGGGAATGAGGAGGAGTGATCCACCAGCGATTCCAGAGGCTCCGCAGGCAGAAATGGCAGCCACTACACTGAGCACAAAAGCTGTACTAAAGTCGACAGAGATTCCTAGCGTATTGACTGCAGCTAGAGTCAAAATGTTAATGGTTACAGCTGCGCCAGCCATGTTAATAGTGGAGCCAAGGGGAATAGAAACAGAGTAGGTATCTGGATTGAGTCCTAGATCTTGGCAGAGTTTCATGTTGACAGGGATATTAGCGGCAGAACTACGAGTAAAGAAAGCTGTAATTCCACTGACACGCAAACATTTAAAAACAAGAGGATAAGGATTTTTTCTCATAAAGAGAAAGGCAATGAGGGGATTGATGACAAGGGCCACAAAAGCCATAGTTGCAATCAAGAGTCCTAGCAAAATTCCGTAGTTAGCAAGGCTGGTAATTCCTTTATCAGAGATGGTCTTGAAGACCAAGCCCATAATTCCGAAAGGAGCCAAATTGATAATCCACTCCACAATCTTGGAGGTTACACCAGCCATGGTTTTGAGCAATTCCTTGCTGTTTTTGCTAGCTTCTCTCATAGCAAGTCCAAAGACAACAGCCCATGATAGAATTCCAATATAGTTGGCTTTGACGACGGCGTTGAGGGGATTATCTACGAGATTTAGCAGAAGATTGCTGAGAACTTGACCGATGCCGTCTGGTGGGGCAATCTCTGTACTAGCACTGCTGAGAGTAATCTGGACCGGGAAGAGAAAACTAGCCAGTACAGCGAGTAGGGCAGCAGCAAAGGTACCAAGTAGATAGAGAAAAATAACTGTCTTCATATTGGTATCTTGCCCTTTTTGATGTTGCGAAAGGGCATTTGCAACGAGGGTAAAGACCAAAACAGGAGCGATGGCTTTTAATCCCCCAACAAACAGATCACCGAGAATACCAATACCTGACAAACTAGGGAAAAGCAAACCTAGGGAGGCTCCAAGAAGCATGCCGATTAAGATACGTTTGATGAGGCTGGCCTTGTTCCAGGCTCGAATGATTCTTTTCATAATAGTCTCCTTCAAAATGTATTGTTTATGATTATAGTATAAATATGCCGTTGAGGCAAGTCTTTTTTTGAGATTGGGGGAATATCGGAATATTTATGAGGGATTTGAACGGGATGATTTGTGGTATAATACTAAAAAGGAGTTTTGTATGCAAGAATTTTTTCAACGTTATCTTGATAAATTGGATGTAACAACTGTATTAGAGAATGTCTTGACCAAGCTGATTTCTCTTTTGATTTTGTTTCTGTTATTTTATATAGCTAAAAAGATGCTTCATGCGACTGTACGAAAGATTGTCAAGCCCTCGCTTAAATTTTCAAATCGGGATGCTGGCAGACAGAAGACCATTTCTCGTTTGCTTGAAAATATCTTTAACTATACCCTTTATTTCTTTTTAATCTACTGTATCTTGTCCATTTTAGGATTGCCAGTTTCCAGCCTCCTTGCTGGGGCAGGAATTGCTGGGGTTGCCATTGGGATGGGGGCACAAGGCTTTCTATCCGATGTCATCAACGGCTTTTTCATCCTCTTTGAACGCCAGCTCGATGTGGGCGACGAAGTGGTCCTCACAAATGGTCCTATTACCGTATCTGGAAAGGTTGTCAGTGTAGGAATTCGTACGACCCAACTTCGCAGTGACGACCAAGCCCTTCACTTTGTTCCTAACCGAAATATCACTGTTGTTAGCAACTTCTCTCGTACAGAGTAGGTCTGCTATTTTGGCAGATTTGTGGTACAATAGAAAGAGTTTGGTAAAGGAGAGAGTATGCTATTTGTAGAGAAAAAACTAGGTCATGATTGTACTTGGATAGACCTTGATGTGGACAAGATTAAAAACATGGAAGATCTTTCTGACGTCTATGGATTGGACAAGGAAACCATCGAATATGCTCTAGATAGAAATGAACGAGCCCACATGGATTATAACCGTGAAACGGGGACGGTAACCTTCATTTATAATGTTCTTGATTTAGAAAAAGACAAGGAATATTATGAAGCGATTCCGATGACCTTTATCGTTGAAAAGCAACGACTGATCACAATTAGTAATCACAAGAATACTTATGTGATTAAACGCATGGCAACCTACCTTGAAAGCCATGAAATTATTTCAATCTACAAATTTCTTTTTGCCAGTTTAGAGATTATTAGCAATGCTTATTATCCAGTTATTGAAGAGATGGATAAAAGTAAGGATGAAATCAGTGCACTTCTTCGTCAAAAAACAACTAAAAAAAATCTTTTTGCCCTCTCTGACTTGGAAACTGGTATGGTTTACTTGACAGCTGCTGCCAAACAAAATCGTCTCCTCTTGGAACATATCCAAGGGCATGCTCTTTATCGCAATCTTAATGAGGTAGAAAGAGAGCAGTTTGATGATGCTATGATTGAAGCGCATCAGTTGGTTTCGATGACAGACTTGATTTCTCAAGTTTTGCAACAACTCTCAGCCTCTTACAACAACATCCTAAATAATAATCTAAATGATAATTTGACAACTTTGACAATTATCTCAGTCTTGCTAGCTATCCTTGCGGTTATTACAGGATTTTTCGGAATGAATGTTCCCTTACCGTTTACAGATGAACCAAATGCTTGGATTTATATTTTGATAGCTAGTCTCATTTTATGGGCAGTCTTAGCCCAATGTTTAAAGAAAATTGCTAGAAACTAAAAAAAGGAGCCAGAATGGCGATTGAAAACTATATGCCAGATTTTGCTGTGGAAGCAGTCTATGATCTGACAGTCCCAAGCCTGCAGGCGCAGGGGATCAAGGCTGTTTTGGTCGATCTGGACAATACCCTCATTGCTTGGAACAACCCTGATGGGACGCCAGAGATGAAGCAATGGCTACATGACCTTCGTGACGCAGGTATTCGTGTCATCGTGGTCTCAAATAACACCAAAAAACGGGTCCAACGCGCAGTTGAGAAGTTTGGGATTGATTACGTTTACTGGGCCTTGAAGCCTTTCACATTTGGGATTGACCGTGCCATGAAGGAATTTCACTATGAAAAAAATGAAGTGGTCATGGTTGGCGACCAACTCATGACGGATATTCGGGCCGCGCATCGTGCAGGCATTCGATCAATATTAGTCAAACCTTTAGTCCAACACGACTCGATCAAAACGCAGATTAACCGAGCTCGTGAACGCCGTGTCATGCGAAAAATCACTGAAAAGTACGGACCGATTACATATAAAAAAGGAATTTAACTATGGAAGAAATTCTCTGTATTGGTTGTGGAGCAACCATTCAGACGACAGACAAGACTGGTCTTGGATTTACTCCCCAGTCAGCGCTCGAAAAAGGTTTGGAGACTGGCGAAGTCTATTGCCAACGCTGTTTCCGTCTCCGTCATTACAATGAAATCACAGATGTCCAGTTGACGGACGATGATTTCCTCAAACTCTTGCACGAGGTGGGAGACAGTGATGCCTTGGTGGTCAATGTCATTGATATCTTTGACTTCAATGGATCAGTTATTCCAGGCTTGCCACGCTTTGTATCGGGAAATGATGTCCTCTTAGTTGGAAATAAAAAAGATATCCTGCCCAAGTCAGTTAAACCGGGTAAGATCAGCCAGTGGCTGATGGAGCGTGCCCATGAAGAAGGTCTTCGCCCTGTGGATGTCGTCCTGACTTCAGCTCAAAACAAACATGCCATTAAGGAAGTCATTGACAAGATTGAACACTACCGTAAGGGCCGTGATGTCTATGTGGTCGGTGTGACCAACGTTGGAAAGTCAACCCTCATCAACGCTATTATCCAAGAAATTACGGGTGACCAGAATGTCATCACGACTTCGCGCTTCCCGGGGACAACCTTGGACAAGATTGAGATTCCGCTTGACGACGGATCTTATATCTACGATACACCAGGGATTATCCACCGCCACCAGATGGCCCACTACTTGACGGCTAAAAATCTCAAGTATGTCAGCCCTAAAAAGGAAATCAAGCCCAAAACCTATCAGCTTAACCCTGAGCAAACCCTGTTTTTAGGTGGTTTGGGACGGTTTGACTTTATTTCAGGAGAAAAACAAGGCTTCACAGCCTTCTTTGACAATGAACTCAAACTCCACCGTACTAAGCTAGAAGGCGCTAGTGCCTTTTATGACAAGCACCTTGGAACCCTTCTGACACCACCAAATAGTAAGGAAAAAGAAGATTTTCCAAAACTAGTCCAACACGTCTTTACCATCAAGGACAAGACAGATTTAGTCATCTCAGGACTAGGCTGGATCCGCGTAACAGACACCGCCAAAGTCGCCGTCTGGGCACCAGAAGGCGTCGCCGTCGTCACACGAAAAGCAATTATTTAAAAGTATCATTATAGAATTATTGAGCGAACAAAGTGAGCTCATACAAAGATAGTTATTGCCGTGGTGTGATTGCCAATCTTTAGATTGAGATTGGCAAGGGGCAAAATTGAGACTTAGGCTCAATTGTGAGGTCAGGAAATCCATTTTTCAAAGATGAAATCTTTGAAAAATTAGTTCCGACCGTCCCTCACCACCTAAAATAACTATCCAAAAAGGAAGAAAGATTATGTCATTAACCTCAAAACAACGTGCCTTCCTCAACAGCCAGGCACACACCCTCAAACCCATTATCCAAATCGGAAAAAATGGTCTCAACGACCAAATCAAAACCAGCGTTCGTCAAGCTCTTGACGCCCGTGAATTGATCAAGGTTACACTCTTGCAAAATACAGATGAAAACATCCACGAAGTAGCTGAAATCTTGGAAGAAGAAATCGGTGTGGATACAGTCCAAAAAATCGGACGCATCTTGATTTTGTATAAACAATCTAGCAAGAAAGAAAATCGCAAGATTTCCAAGAAAGTTAAAGAAATCTAAACACCTACTCCAAACAACTGTTTTTACAGAGAATTAAAGGAAGACGAGCCTATGGCAATCGAATTATTGACTCCCTTCACCAAGGTAGAGTTGGAGCCAGAAATCAAGGAGAAAAAACGCAAACAAGTCGGGATCTTAGGGGGAAATTTTAACCCTGTTCACAATGCCCATCTTGTTGTGGCGGACCAAGTACGACAACAGTTGGGACTGGATCAGGTCCTGCTTATGCCCGAATACCAACCTCCTCATGTAGATAAAAAGGAAACCATCCCCGAGTACCATCGGCTCAAGATGCTTGAGTTGGCGATTGAGGGGATTGAAGGCCTAGCCATTGAAACAATCGAGTTAGAGCGCAAGGGCATTTCCTACACCTACGACACAATGAAAATCTTGACCGAACAACATCCAGATACGGATTATTACTTCATTATCGGAGCGGATATGGTGGACTATCTGCCTAAATGGTACCGAATTGATGAGCTGGTCGACATGGTTCAGTTTGTAGGGGTTCAGCGCCCACGCTATAAGGCAGGGACTTCCTATCCAGTTATCTGGGTGGATGTGCCTCTCATAGACATCTCGTCCAGCATGGTGCGTGACTTCATTGCCCAAGATCGGAAACCCAACTTTCTCCTACCTCGGCCAGTGCTAGACTACATCGAGAAGGAGGGGCTCTACTAATGGCCTATCAAAACTACATCAACTGCTCCCGTGAGGAATTACTAGGAAAAATGGCAGAGCTTCTGCCTGAAAAACGCTTAACCCATTGCTTGGGTGTGGAACGTGCAGCCATAGAGCTTGCCCAGCGATTCGGAGTTGATGCTGAGAAAGCTGGTCTAGCAGGCCTTCTTCATGATTATGCTAAAAAGTTGTCAGATCAGGAATTTCTAGACTTGATTGACCGTTACCAATTAGACCCTGACCTCAAAAACTGGGGCAATAATGTCTGGCATGGGATGGTTGGGATTTACAAGATTCAAGAAGATTTGGATTTGCATGATTCAGAAATTCTGCGGGCCATTGAGATCCATACAGTCGGGGCTGACCAGATGACTGATCTTGATAAGGTTATCTACGTCGCAGACTACATTGAGCACAATCGTGCCTTCCCAGGCGTGGATCAGGCGCGTGAAATTGCTGAGCTATCGCTCAATAAGGCAGTGGCCTACGAAACAGCTCGTACCGTGGAGCATCTAGCTCATCAGGGATTCCCCATCTATCCCCAAACCCTTGAAACCCATAACGCCTTTGTGCACTATTTGAAAGAGGACTAAATGAACGAAAAAGAATTACTAGAACTAGTCGTGAAAGCGGCTGATGAGAAACGTGCGGAGGATATCCTCGCACTTGATGTACAAGATTTGACCAGCGTGACGGACTACTTTGTCATCACGAGCTCGATGAATAGCCGTCAGTTGGACGCTATTGCTGATAACATTCGTGAAAAAGTAGCTCAAGCAGGCTTTAAAGGTAGCCATGTTGAAGGCGATGCAGCGGGAGGCTGGGTTTTGCTGGATCTCGGTGGTGTCGTTGTGCATATCTTCTCAGAAGAAATGCGTGCCCACTATAACCTAGAAAAACTATGGCATGAGGCAGAGTCAGTAGATATAACAAAGTTGATAGGATTGTAACAATTAATAAAATAAAGATTGTTTTTGCTAAAGTGGAGAAATTTTGAGATGGGATTAAAAACAGTTATTACAAACAATGATTTTGAATCAAATGAACTAGCTAAGGATTTGGTAGGTTATTTAAGCCAAAATGCTGACAAGTTGAATTTGCAAGATTCCACTTTATATTATAAATATCCTAGATATGATAATGATGCATTTCCTATTATTCCAGATATATTCATAGTAAGTCCTTGCTATGGTATAATAGTAATCAATTTAAGTGATAAGTTTTCAAGAGATTTATCTGATAAATTTATCGAAAACTTTAATAGTGAATTAAATGATTTAGTAGCCCTAATCACTGCTCAATTTGTGAAAATAAAATCATTAAGGAAATCAAGAAACGGAATATCAATTCCTATTAATACCATAGCTTCTTTTCCAAATTGTAATGCAACCAATATATCTAAAGATGAATATATTATTACAATTGCTTCAAACTCTGAATTGAAGGATAGGTTAGAAGATATTTGTCTATCAGAAGCATTAAGTAAAGATATAATGAGGGATGTGTACTCTGTAATAGACGGTTCTCGTACTATTCCAGTTGATAACATGAGGGAGATTTCGGATGAGGACAATTCTTCGGCAGGTTATATTCTTAGTACACTTGAAAAACAAATTGCAACGTTTGATTATAGACAAAAATTAGCTGCTCTTACTATTGTTGATGGGCCACAAAGAATAAGAGGAATGGCTGGTTCAGGAAAGACTGTAGTTTTAGCAATGAAAGCAGCTCAATTACATATTAATAATCCTGAAGAAAAAATCTTATACACATTTTATACAAAATCGTTGTATGACCAAATTAAGAGATTGATTACAAGATTTTATCGTATGACTCAAGATCATGATCCTAATTGGGATAATTTACAAATACTACATGCATGGGGAGGAACTAATAAACCTGGGATTTATTATAACACTTGCATTTCATTAGGAGAAAAGCCTGTAAATTTTGCTAAGGCTAAAACTTTATCTCAAAATGCTCAAATGACTCCATTTGATTTTGTTTGTAATGATTTAATTGCTCGTAATAACGGAAATTTTGATAAACAATATGATTATATTTTAATTGATGAAGGGCAGGATTTTGCTAGCTCTTTTTATTGGTTATGTAGACGTCTAGTAAAAAATGATCGAATTATTTGGGCTTACGATGAATTGCAAAATATATTAGATGTAGAGCCACAAGATTCTAAAAGATTATTTGAAAATCATTTTGGTGATGAAGGGATTGACTTGGCAGAACTGCTAAAAAATCATCCACATCAAAGTAATGATATCATATTGAAAAAGAGTTATCGAAATCCTAAAGAAATTTTGGTGTCTGCACATTCGTTAGGGTTTGGTATTTATAATTCCAGAATAGTACAGATGCTTGAAAATCGAAAACATTGGGAAGATATGGGGTATGTTGTTGAAGAAGGTGGAAATGTTGGAGAAAATACTATAATTGAAAGACCTCTAGATAACAGTCCCTCAATAATTTCGAAAATGGTAGAGAAAAATCAAATAATTTCTTTACATAGTTTTCAAGATATGCAATCTGAAGCAGAATATATTGCTGAACAAATAAATGATGATTTAGAAAATAAATTAAGGCCAGAAGATATTATGGTTATCTGTTTAGATGATAGACAAAGTCGTTCTTATTATGATAAGTTGTCTTTTTCTTTAGCTGATAAAATGATTTCAATAAATAATATCATGAATTCTGTTACAGGTGATAAATTTTCAATACAAAATCAGATAACTTTTTCAACAGTATATAGAGCTAAAGGGAATGAAGCTGGAAAAGTTTATATAATTGGTGCAGACAGCTTAAGAAATAGGGACAGTATTAAAGTTAGAAATAAACTTTTCACGGCACTGACTCGTAGCAAAGGTTGGGTTCAAGTAACTGGTTGTAATATTGAAGATGGTTTTATCTCAGAAGAGTTAGAAAAGGTTAGACAGAACAACTTTAAATTAGTTTTTAAATATCCTAGTCAGGAAGAAATTAAATTCATTGTTCAACGTGAATTAAGTGATACCAATGAACAGCTGAATAAAAAACGTGAAACTCTATACAAGTTAATGGAAGAGAATGGGATAACAGTTGAAGAAGCAAAAAGATTATTTGAAACAGCAGATTAAGATGACAATAACAAGTGCTTTGATGAGAATAAGTTATGATAATGCAAAAAAGATTTTAAAAAAGTATAATATAGAATTTGAAGAAAATATCATAAAGGTTAAAAAAAATTTTGAGAATTCTTATTCCGAGGAATTTAAAAAAACATCTTTGGTAGGAAATTCTATTGATATATATCAAAAAGCTATTGAGTTTCAAGATTATAATCTCTTTCTTCCAGAGGATGGTTCATTTTTTCAATTTTCTATCGATGGCAGAAATATTAGATTTGCTTATTTTGAGAGGCCTTATAATACTATGACATATCCAGAGTTTTTAAAATCTCTTGATATGTCCTATGAAGAATATGGGGATGAATTTTATGAGGATTATAATCAATATCTAATCGAATCTCCCCAAAAGGAACATATTACTAATTTCAGATATGATTATAGTGAAGTTGAGTATTCTGAGGTGATACATCCAGTATCACATTTACATATAGGACAAAATAATAATGTTAGGATCCCCTTATCAAAGATTTTACTTCCTTCTAGTTTTGTTATGTTTATAATAAAGCAGGTCTACTGGGAAAAATTTAAGAATTATTCTCAAAATAATATTTCGTTTATTGATGACTATATAAGTGAAATAAATAAAGTAAAAGAAATTCCAAAAGAATACTTAACTAGTAGAGAATTAAAAGAGTTAATTTTATCTCTAAATGGAAGGTGATTTATGGCAACTTATGAAACCTTTGCGGCTGTTTACGATGCAGTCATGGACGATAGTTTATACGACAAATGGACTGATTTTTCTCTGCGTCATTTGCCAAAAACAAAGGAGAGAAAAAAACTCTTGGAACTGGCTTGTGGGACAGGCATCCAGTCAGTCCGCTTTTCTCAGGCTGGTTTTGATGTAACTGGACTGGACTTGAGTGCTGATATGTTGAAGATTGCCGAGAAGAGAGCTTCTTCAGCCAAGCAAAAGATTGATTTTATTGAAGGCAATATGCTGGATTTATCTAAGGCAGGTCAATACGACTTTGTCACGTGTTATTCGGACTCTATCTGCTACATGCAGGATGAGGTGGAAGTAGGGGATGTCTTTAAGGAAGTGTATAATGCCCTCAATGAAGATGGAGTCTTTATCTTTGATGTGCATTCGACCTACCAGACAGATGAGGTTTTTCCAGGCTATTCCTACCATGAAAATGCGGAAGATTTCGCCATGCTTTGGGACACCTATGAGGACGAAGCTCCTCACTCCATCGTGCATGAGTTGACTTTCTTTATCAAGGAGGCTGACGGTTCATTTAGTCGCCACGATGAAGTGCATGAGGAGCGGACCTATGAGGTTTTGACCTATGATATTTTGCTGGAACAGGCTGGTTTCAAGTCTTTCAAACTCTATGCGGACTTTGAGGACAAGGAGCCGACAGAAACCAGCACCCGTTGGTTTTTTGTCGCGCAGAAGTAGGAGAACATCATGACAATCACAGGTATTATCGCAGAGTTCAATCCTTTTCATAATGGGCACAAATACTTGCTTGAGCAGGCGAAGGGACTGAAAATCGTAGCTATATCAGGGAATTTCATACAGCGAGGAGAGCCTGCTATTGTGGACAAGTGGACACGTGCCCAGATGGCGCTGGAAAATGGAGCGGATCTGGTAGTGGAATTGCCCTTTCTAGTCAGTGTTCAGGCAGCAGACTTCTTCGGTCAAGGGGCTGTGGATATCTTGGCTCGATTGGGGATTGATAGACTAGCTTTTGGGACAGAGGAAGTTCTGGATTACCAGAAAATTGCTGACTTATACACAGAGCAGGGTGCTGAGATGGAGAATTTTGTGGAAAATCTGCCTGATGCTCTCTCTTATCCCCAGAAAACCCAAGCCATGTGGAAGGAATTTGCTGGTCTTGATTTTTCAGGCAACACGCCCAATCATGTCCTAGCTCTGGCTTATGCCAAGGCAGTTGCGGGACGAAATATCAAGCTTGAGCCGATTCAGCGTCAAGGTGCGGGTTACCATTCTGTGGATAAGGATGTGGACTTTGCCTCGGCGACAGCTCTCCGTCAGCACCAGAAGGACCAAGATTTCTTAGAACGCTTTATGCCTTCGGTTGCCCTCTTTGAGCAGGCGAGTAAGGTGAGTTGGGATGATTATTTTCCTTTGCTCCGCTATCAAATCTTGTCAAATCAAGATCTAACAACCATCTATCAGGTCAATCAAGAAATGGCTGTGCGTATTAAAGAGGCTATTAAAACAGCTCAGTCTGTGGAGGAATTGGTTGAGGCGGTTGCGACCAAGCGTTATACCAAGGCGCGTGTCAGACGCCTCTTGACCTATATCTTGGTGCAAGCCAGAGAAAGTGACTTGCCAGAAGGCCTCCATGTCCTTGGCTTTACCGAAAAAGGCAGACAACATCTCAAGTCTCTGAAAGAGCAGGTCCATCTAGTCAGCCGAATTGGCAAAGAACCTTGGGATGCTATGACTCAAAAGGCAGACCAGATTTACCAACTAGGACACCTAAGTATACCAGAGCAGAATTTCGGCAGAGTGCCCATTAGAATAGAATCAAACTAAGTCTACTGAAAGGTAGGCTTTTTTAGAAGATTTTCGAATAAATAGATAGAAAAGAAAAATCTTGTACAAGTTCCTGACAATTTCTTTCTTTTTGTGTATAATAGTGGAAAAGATGTAAAACGAGGTATAGTTATGGAAGCGGTCCTTTACTCAACATTCCGAAATCATTTAAAAGACTACATGAAGAAGGTAAACGATGAATTTGAGCCTTTAACGGTGGTCAATAAAAATCCAGATGAGGATATTGTAGTCCTTTCAAAGAGCGAATGGGACAGTATTCAGGAAACCCTGAGAATCGCTCAAAATAAGGAACTTTCTGACAAGGTCTTGCGAGGAATGGCTCAAGTTCGTGCTGGGAGCACTCAGGTACATGTGATTGAGGAGTGAGAAATGCTGCTCAAGTTTACAGAAGATGCCTGGGCAGATTATTGCTACTGGCAAACTCAGGACAAGAAAACATTAAAAAGAATCAACATGCTAATCAAGGATATTCAACGCGATCCTTTTGTAGGGATGGGGAAACCAGAACCACTCAAATACGATTACCAAGGAGCCTGGTCACGTCGCATTGATGCAGAAAATCGCTTAATTTATATGATAGATGGGAATAGCGTGGCTTTCTTGTCCTTCAAAGATCATTACTAAGTCTACTGAAAAGTAGGCTTTTTTGTAGAATTTTTCAGTTTTCGATAGTAATTTCTAGGTAAATTCTTTCAATTCAGGCTATAAACGACAAATAGTAAAAATTTTAATATGATAAATGTTACTCTTCAACTTTGAATACGCTTTATGCTTGTTATTTTGTGGTATAATCATGATGATATAGATAAGAAGGGGTATATATGAAAAATATAAAAACGAGGATTCTTAATTTTTTTCTGAATTTTAAACGGCTACTGAAATATCCATTTCAAAGACCATCATGGAGTAGTAATGTTAGAATTGTTGAGTGGTATAAAATATTTATAGCTAGTATATGGGTACTGTATCTTGCACTTGAGATTGAACAATTTAAACGCTTTGCTTTGCCTATCTATAAATTTATATCTAATAATAATTTTTTAAAAGATATTATTTCAATTTTGTATGAGAATCGTGTAATACTATTGTTAGCACTGACTATACCAACAATACTGTTCTGGTTTTTAGACATAATTTTTAAAAAAGTTAGTTATAAGAAACTGGACCCAGGGCTATTTCCGGAATATGACTTGGATGACTATCCTTATCAAACTCATTTGGTGGAGTTTTTAAATGCTCCAGACTCTATTCATAATGTCTTCTGGTTGGATGGTTCTTGGGGGAGTGGGAAAACATTTTTTATAAAGACGTTTTTTGAAAATCAAATTTACAAAAAGAAAGAAATCTACTATATTTCCTGTTTTGGGATCAAAACAAGAGAGCAAGCCGAGAAAATATTGATTAATGAAATAGAAAAACAATCCATACTCGGAAATTTGGACTTTATTCCACTTGTTGGAGGAGTTTTTAAATGGTTCTTTAAAACAGTTGGAACGGATTTGATGAAGCGAGATTCTATCATTATTTTTGATGATTTCGAACGGGTCTCATATGCAGAAACATCAGATAACCCTTCAGATTATAATGATTTATTGGGTTATATTGACTATCTTTCTGAGAATAAAAGATTTAAAATTATTGTAATTTTAAATAGTGAGGAAATAAAGTTAACAAAGGAGAATCTCATTGATAGTAAATTTAAGCTAAACCAAAATCGAATGGCATCTACAGAAGAAGTTATAGATAACATCTTGAAAAAGAGTAGGTTGAAGGATAGTAATCTTGGGGAAATATTAGCATTAATCTATAAAATTTATTACTCAGATAGAGATGAAAGAGCTATACAAATCAAAAATAAGGATTCAAAAGTAGAACAACAAAGTTTAAGAGTGTTTCAGAAAGACATAGAAGATTTATCATATTTAAGTGATCCAGAAGCGATAAGGGAATATGTTATTGATTGTATGAATGGACGGGGAAGAGAAGAGAGTACCATAAAATCACTCTTTAAATATTTTGAGGAGCCTCCGTTTTTATCAGATTCATTTCTTTATTTTGAATTTTTTATGTTTCGGGAAGGAACGGAGTTAACTCCCAAAAATGATTATGTTGATAGTGATAAATCTTTTCAATTTGCTACAAAAAAATTATCATATTTCTGTAAATTACTATCGTGTTTATGGAAGGAAGGGGAAAGAGATATAAATTTTAGAAATTTTGGTATTTCCAGTAATTCAACATATTTAATAATTCCAAATTACAGTCCGAGTGCAGTTGAAGAGGTTCTCGTTCATATGTATTATGATATTTTAGAAGAAAATGAAGAAAATAAAGAAAATAAAGAAAATAATTATTATATAGATGATATAACTGAATTGCAATATAATGAGGAATATCAGTACTTTATAAATAATTGTCTACCTACGAAGTTAAATCGACAAATTACAATTAATAATATTCCATTAAACAAATTAATACAAGAGAACTTTGAAATAGATGACTCATTGTCTAAAATTCAATAGTTCATATTCCATTTTGGGTTTGTGAAAATTGTTTTTTTATGATAGAATATTAAGGAATGTATGTCATTCGATAAACAAATTTAATGAGGTAAAAACATGGAAATCATGACCATTGCGATTGCTGTTTTTGCCGTCATCATTGGTTTAGTCATTGGATATGTCAGCATCTCAGCTAAGATGAAATCATCTCAAGAAGCTGCAGAGTTGATGCTTCTAAATGCTGAACAAGAAGCAACTAATTTACGAGGACAAGCTGAGCGCGAAGCGGATTTACTGCTAAATGAAGCCAAGAGCGAAAGCAAGTCTCTTAAAAAAGAAGCACTATTGGAGGCCAAAGAGGAAGCCAGAAAATACCGTGAAGAAGTGGACGCTGAATTTAAGTCAGAACGTCAGGAGCTCAAGCAAATTGAAAGTCGTTTGACGGAGAGAGCTACGAGCCTTGACCGTAAGGACGACAATTTGACGAACAAAGAAAAAACACTTGAACAAAAAGAACAAAGTATTTCTGATAGAGCAAAAAACCTTGATGCACGTGAAGAGCAATTAGAGGAAGTCGAAAGACAAAAAGAAGCTGAACTTGAACGTATCGGCTCGCTTTCCCAAGCTGAGGCTCGAGATATTATCTTGGCTCAGACAGAGGAAAACTTGACCAAGGAAATTGCTAGCCGCATTCGTGAGGCTGAGCAAGAAGTGAAGGAACGTTCAGACAAGATTGCGAAAGATATCTTGGTTCAGGCTATGCAGCGTATCGCTGGTGACTATGTAGCAGAGTCAACAAACTCGACAGTTCACCTACCAGACGATACCATGAAGGGGCGCATTATCGGTCGTGAAGGACGTAATATTCGTACCTTTGAAAGTTTGACAGGGGTAGATGTGATTATCGACGATACACCGGAAGTGGTGACCTTGTCAGGATTTGATCCGATTCGTCGTGAAATTGCTCGTATGACCATGGAAATGTTGCTCAAGGATGGCCGTATTCACCCAGCTCGTATCGAGGAGTTGGTGGAAAAAAACCGTCAAGAGATTGACAATAAGATCCGTGAATACGGTGAGGCTGCTGCCTATGAGATTGGTGCACCAAACCTTCATCCAGACTTGATGAAGATCATGGGACGCTTGCAGTTCCGTACTTCTTATGGACAAAATGTCTTGCGTCATTCGATTGAGGTTGCTAAGCTATCTGGTATCATCGCGAGTGAACTTGGTGAAAATGCAGCTCTTGCCCGTCGTGCTGGGTTCCTTCATGACATCGGAAAAGCTATTGATCGCGAGGTTGAAGGTAGCCACGTTGAGATTGGTACAGAGTTGGCACGCAAGTACAAGGAACACCCAGTTGTGGTGAATACGATTGCTAGCCACCACGGCGATGTGGAAGCCGAAAGCGTCATTGCAGTGATCGTTGCTGCAGCAGATGCCTTGAGTGCAGCGCGTCCAGGTGCTCGTAGTGAATCTCTTGAAAGCTACATCAAGCGTCTCCATGATTTGGAAGAAATCGCCAATGGCTTTGAAGGAGTTCAAAATAGCTTCGCCCTTCAAGCAGGACGTGAAATCCGTATCATGGTTAATCCAGGACAAATCAAAGACGACAAAGTCACAATCTTGGCTCACAAAGTTCGTGAGAAAATTGAAAATAATCTCGATTACCCAGGAAATATCAAGGTAACCGTGATCCGTGAACTTCGTGCAGTAGATTATGCTAAATAAATAAGAAAGAGCAGTTGAAAAATTACTGCTTTTTTGTTACAC
>CAURVH010000007.1:0-75164 GCA_963528645.1 uncultured bacterium | reverse complement strand
AATAAATATAAATTAAAGAAAATCAGTTACTTTTTAAAGAAAAAACGCATCCTTTCAGGGTTCAAACTAAATGAAAGGATGCGTTTTAAAAAGAAATTAGAGTATTTTTTGAAGAGACTCTTGGATAGTTTGGGGGTCTGTTTTGGAAGAGAAGCGCTCAAGGACTTGCCCATCTCGGTCAATGAGAAACTTAGCAAAATTCCATTCGATTCGTTTTCCTAGCGGGCCAGATTTCTGCTCTTTTAGCCAAACATAAAGAGGATCTGCCTCCTTGCCGTTGACCTTGATCTTTGCAAAGCGAGGGAAAGTGGTCTGATAGTGTAGGCTGCAGAAGCTATTGATTTCCTCTGCGCTGCCGGGTGCTTGTCCCATGAACTGATTGCAAGGGAAATCTAGGATTTCAAAGCCCTGATCTTGATAGCGTTCATAGAGTTCTTGAAGTCCCTGGTACTGGGGCGTTAAACCACATCCTGTAGCAGTGTTGACAATCAAGAGAATTTTACCACGATAGCTCTCCAAGGGGATTACTTGGTTGTTTTGGTTTAAAACTGAAAAATCATATATACTGCTCATTTTTCTATATTCTCCTTATGCATTCCTGATTCAGAGTGTTTCATCTCGTGTTCCGATAAAAAGGCGTAGGTCATGGTTCCAAAGATTGCTCCAGTCCCAAGGCCACATACTAGCAAAGGTAGCAATCTTTCAATTTGGAAGAGATTTTCCCAAAAGGTGTCAAGAGGAAGATGTTGAACAAAGAGTTTATGAAAGATTAGTAAGAGGAAGAGACCAAGCTGAATGCTGAGAAATACACCCCAACTACGAACTTTGATTTGACTTTTGCTGTAGCTTTTGTGATGAATCTCGGACCGGCCGTCCTTGTCCAAATGTAAGTCGCGAACTGCTAATCTCGCCCGAGACGAGAGGATGAAGATGAGTCCAAAATAGAGGTAGGGCATAGCATCTCGAACCAATTCTATGAAGCGTCCAAATAGGAGATAGAACAAGAAGAGTAGGAGGGAGGAGTATACGATTTGGATCAAGGTACGGGCACAAGCCTTGTAAATCATCTCTTGGCGGCATTCATCAAAGGGGCCTTGTATGTGAAAGAATAGTTTGAGTAAGCGAGTGGTGAAATCTTCTTTTTTCATGGGAGTAACCTCCTAAATGAGCGATTTTTGATTGATTTCTTTAAAGAGTTGATAGAGAGTATAGAAGTAAACCAAACTAAAAATGATACAGATTATTAGAAATACCAGGTATCTCCAATCCATAGGATTTGTTAAAAGCTGTGGAAAGGATATGAGGAGAAAGAAGAGGGCTGCGTTAAGGATAGGTACCCGTTTTGATTGCATTTTCTCAAGACCTTTATTGAGCGCAGGAAGAAAGAGGAGTAAGAGTATTAAAACTGTATGAGAAATAGCTCCTGAAACAAGGGCGAAGGAAAGGAAAATACTGATAAAAACATGACTGATCAGTAGTCTAGCTAGTGATTTCATAAGGCACCCCCTAGTCGTCTTCTTGGTCTTTCTTGGCTTTTTGAATGCGAAGAGAGACGATAATTTGTATGGTCAATCCGAAGAAGAAGGTAGCTAGGATAGTTGATACAAAATGCCCTGTATTTAAAAGAGAAGCAAGATAATCCTTGCTATCATCGGTTAGGACATTCAGAAGCGGTATTCCAAAGAACATGCCCATGCCGTAGATCAGACCGGCTTTTAGACCAGGAAAACGTAGCTGTTTACTTTCTTTTTGACTCAGCATTTCGGGATCAATAGCTGTGATGCCCGTTTTTTTGGTTTGAGAGACCACATAGAGGGCAGCCATCATCGAAATGCCAAATACCACGAGAGGATAGCCGATAGCGACAATTTGCGGGTATTTGTAAGCAAGGACAAAGGGAATAAGATTGCCAAATATCATCAGATAAAAGAGAACGATAAAGACCTGATTCCCGATACGATCGGCCTCGCGTCGTTTGTGTTCGTCAAGGGGGCCAGAAATGCCGTATGTGCGTTTGATGAGTTTTTCAGTGAGAGTTTCTTTTTTCATTTGTTTGCTCCTTTTTTAAAAATCGTCTTCCCAAAAGAGACTGTTGAGGTCAGTTTGGAGGCTGCGGGCGAGATTGAGGCAGAGTTCCAGAGTTGGATTGTACTTGTCATTTTCAATCATGTTGATGGTCTGTCTCGAGACACCGATATCTTTGGCGAGCTCGAGCTGGGAAATGCCCCGTTCCTTACGGAATTCTTTGACACGATTCATAGAGTCTCCTTTCTGATATGTCGCATATATTTGACTATATTATATTCTTTTGAGGTTGGGGTGTCAAGTATATGTGACATTTTTTTGAAAAATTTTTTCGAAGAAACTTAGCCTTGTCTGACAAGTGCAAGCTGGTCAGATTTGTGGTAAAATAGATAGGATATGACAAAAGAATTTCATCATGTAACGGTCTTGCTTCATGAAACGATTGATATGCTTGACGTAAAACCTGACGGTATCTACGTTGATGCGACTTTGGGAGGAGCAGGCCATAGCGAATATTTATTAAGTAAATTGAGCGAAAAAGGGCATCTCTATGCCTTTGACCAGGACCAGAATGCTATTGACAATGCGCAAAAACGGTTGGCACCCTATATCGAAAAGGGGATGGTAACCTTTATCAAGGACAACTTCCGTCATTTGCAGGCACGTTTGCAGGAGGCTGGTGTCCAGGAAATTGATGGAATTTGTTATGACTTGGGAGTGTCCAGTCCTCAGCTAGATCAGCGTGAACGTGGCTTTTCTTATAAAAAGGATGCGCCACTGGATATGCGGATGAATCAGGAAGCTCGTCTGACGGCCTATGAGGTGGTCAATCATTATGACTATCATGACTTGGTTCGGATCTTTTTCAAGTATGGTGAGGATAAATTCTCTAAACAGATAGCTCGTAAGATTGAGCAAGCGCGTGAGGTGAAACCCATTGAGACGACGACGGAGTTGGCAGAGATTATCAAGTCGGCCAAGCCTGCCAAGGAGCTCAAGAAAAAGGGGCACCCTGCCAAGCAGATTTTCCAGGCTATCCGAATCGAAGTCAATGATGAGCTGGGCGCTGCAGATGAATCTATCCAGCAGGCCATGGACATGCTGGCTCTGGATGGGAGAATCTCGGTCATTACCTTCCATTCGCTGGAAGACCGCTTGACCAAGCAATTATTCAAGGAAGCTTCAACAGTGGAAGTTCCCAAAGGCTTGCCCTTCATTCCAGATGACCTTAAGCCCAAGATGGAATTGGTATCCCGCAAGCCAATCTTGCCAAGTGCTGAAGAGCTAGAAGCCAACAATCGTTCGCATTCAGCCAAGTTGCGCGTGGCTAGAAAAATTCACAAGTAAGAGGAAAAACATGGCAGAAAGAATCGAAAAAACAAGCCAGTTATTGCAAACGAAATTTAAAGGTTTTTCACGTGTGGAAAAGGCCTTCTATGTTTCGATTGCTGCAACAATGATTATCCTGGCAATTAGCGTTGTGTTTATGCAGACCAAGCTATTACAAGTTCAGAATGAATTGACCAAGGTCAATGCTCAAATCGAAGAAAAGAAAACCGAGCTAGACGATGCCAAGCAAGAGGTCAATGAATTGATTCGTTCAGAACGTTTGAAAGAGATTGCAAACTCCAAGGATTTGCAGCTGAATAACGAAAATATCCGAGCAGCGGAGTAAGAAATGAAACAGTGGAAAGAAAAAATCATCCGTTATGCCGTTCGTAACCGTAAATCTCCAGAAGAAAATCGTCGAAGAGTAGGGAAAAGCCTGAGTTTATTGGCTGTCATACTCTTCGCTGTCTTTTTGGTCAATTTTGCGGTCATTATCGGAACGGGTAGTAAATTTGGTAAGGATTTGGTCCAAGAGGCCAAAAAGGTCCATCAAACAACCAAGACGATTCCAGCCAAGCGGGGGACCATCTACGATCGTAATGGAACGCCTATTGCTGAGGATGCAACTTCTTATAATATCTATGCCGTTATTGACAAGACCTACAAGTCAGCAACAGGCAAAATTCTCTATGTAGAAGATTCTCAATTTAATAAGGTAGCTGAAATTTTCCATAAATACCTCGATATGGAGGAGTCTTATGTCAAGGAACAGCTTTCTCAGCCAGATCTAAAACAGGTATCCTTTGGGACCAAGGGAAATGGGATCACCTATGCCAATATGATGGCTATTAAAAATGACCTCAAAACTGCTGGTGTTGAGGGGATTGACTTTACAACTAGTCCTAACCGCAGTTATCCCAATGGACAGTTTGCTTCTTCCTTTATCGGTTTAGCGCAACTCCATGAAAATGAGGATGGAACCAAAAGGTTGATTGGGACATCTGGATTGGAGAGTTCTTTAAATAACATTCTGGCGGGTACAGATGGGATCATCACCTATGAGAAGGATCGTCTGGGAAATATTGTTCCGGGTACAGATCAGGCTTCCCAACACATGGTAGACGGAAAGGATGTTTACACAACCCTTTCTAGTCCTTTGCAATCCTTTATGGAAACCCAGATGGATGCCTTCCAGGAAAAGGTAAAAGGCAAGTATATGACGGCTACCTTGGTCAGTGCAAAGACCGGTGAAATCCTTGCTACTACCCAACGACCTACCTTTAATGCAGATACAAAAGAAGGAATCACTAAGGACTTTGTTTGGCGTGATATTCTTTATCAAAGTAACTATGAACCAGGATCAGCCATGAAGGTCATGACGTTAGCTTCTTCTATTGATAATAATACCTTCCCAGGTGGAGAATACTTCAATAGCAGTGAATTTAAAATAGCGGATGTGACGATTCGAGATTGGGATGTTAATGAAGGATTGACTACTGGTGGGATGATGACTTTCTCACAAGGTTTCGCTCACTCCAGTAATGTTGGAATGAGTCTACTTGAACAAAAAATGGGAGATACTACTTGGTTGGATTATCTAAACCGCTTTAAATTTGGGGTGCCGACCCGTTTTGGTCTGGCGGATGAGTACACAGGTCAATTGCCTGCTGATAACATTGTCAATATCGCCATGAGTTCATTTGGACAAGGGATTTCTGTTACCCAGACCCAAATGCTTCGTGCCTTTACAGCCATTGCCAACGATGGGGTTATGTTGGAGCCGAAATTTATCAGCGCCCTCTATGATCCAAATGACCAGTCTGTTCGTAAGTCTCAAAAGGAAATTGTTGGAAATCCTGTATCAAAAGCAGCAGCTTCCTCTACTCGGGATCACATGGTCATGGTCGGAACAGATCCTGTCTACGGTACCATGTACAACCACAGCACAGGAAAACCAAATGTCAATGTTCCGGGGCAAAATGTTGCCCTGAAATCAGGGACTGCTCAGATTGCTGATGAGAAGAATGGGGGTTACCTAACAGGTGAAACCAACTATATCTTCTCTGTTGTGTCGATGCATCCTGCAGAGAATCCTGACTTTATCCTCTATGTGACGGTGCAACAGCCAGAGCATTATTCAGGCGTTCAGCTAGGAGAGTTTGCCAACCCAATCCTTGAGCGAGCTTCTGCCATGAAAGAATCCCTCAATCTTCAGTCAACTGCCAAGAGCTTAGATCAGGTCAGCAAGACGACAAGTTATGCCATGCCAGCTACCAAGGACTTTACGCCGGGAGACCTAGCGGAGGAATTGCGTCGTAACCTTGTCCAACCAATCGTTATCGGAACAGGAACCAAGATCAAGGAACTCTCGGTTTCTGAAGGAGATAATTTGGAAGCCAATCAGCAGATCTTGATCCTGTCAGATAAGGTCGAAGAAATGCCTGATATATACGGCTGGACAGATGAAAATGTGCAAACATTTGCCAAATGGCTGAATATAGAAGTCGAGTGGGAAGGTAGTGGCAAAACGGTCAAGAAACAAAGTGTCCGTGCCAATACAGCCCTCAAAGACCTTAAAAAAATGAAAATAACTTTAGGAGATTAAGATGATTAGTTCCATTAGTGCTGGAGTTCTAGCCTTTCTATTGACCTTGATTGGTATTCCAGCCTTTATCCGATTTTATCGAAAAGCACAGATTACGGGTCAGCAGATGCACGAGGATGTCAAGCAACACCAAGCTAAAGCTGGGACTCCAACCATGGGGGGTCTTGTTTTCCTGATCGTTGCAGTAGTTGTGAGTTTCCTTGTCGCTCTCTTTACACAACAATTGACCAACAATGTAGGCATGATTTTGTTTATCTTGGTTTTGTATGGTTTGGTAGGTTTTTTGGATGATTTCCTCAAGGTCTTTCGTAAGATTAACGAAGGCTTAAATCCCAAGCAAAAACTTGCTCTCCAGCTGCTTGGAGGAGTGATTTTCTACCTCTTTTATGAGCGTGGTGGTGACATGCTTTCAGTTTTTGGCTACCAAGTACATTTGGGAATTTTCTATATTTTCTTTGCCCTTTTCTGGCTAGTTGGCTTTTCAAATGCGGTGAATCTGACTGACGGGATCGACGGCTTAGCAAGTATTTCCGTAGTGATTAGCCTGTCGGCCTATGGGGTGATTGCTTATATGCAAAATCAACTGGATATTCTTCTTGTGATTCTTGCCATGATTGGTGGTTTGCTAGGCTTCTTCGTCTTTAACCACAAACCTGCCAAGGTCTTTATGGGAGATGTGGGAAGTTTGGCTTTAGGTGGAATGTTGGCTGCGATCTCTATGGCCCTCCATCAAGAATGGACGCTTTTGCTGATTGGGATTATCTATGTTTTTGAGACAAGCTCTGTTATGATGCAGGTCACCTACTTCAAACTTAGTGGTGGAAAGCGTATTTTCCGTATGACACCTGTCCATCACCATTTTGAGCTTGGAGGATTTTCAGGAAAAGGCAATCCGTGGAGCGAGTGGAAGGTTGACTTCTTCTTCTGGTCAGTTGGACTTCTAGCAAGTCTCTTGACCCTAGCTATTCTATACCTACTGTAAAACTAACTTTTGATGACAAAATAAAATAGGATGAAGGTGATCTTCATCCTGTTTTTGTGTGGTTAAAAGTTAGTTGGATTCATCCTTTCTTCCTTTTAACATAAAAGTGGCTGTGAGGGCTAGGCTGAGGCCTGCTAAGAAAAGGAGTGGGTTGGACGCTTCTCCTGTTGCTGGAAGTTGTTCTTTAGGAGAAAGATTTCCAGTTTTAGCAAGGCTAGGACTAGCTGAAAGTTGTTCAGTTTCGTGTGCCAAGGTTTCTGTATCTGAAGTACTTGGTTTTTCCTCTGTGCTAGAGGTTGTTCCAGCAGTTTGATAGACGACAGCATAGGTACTGAAATGATTAGTGATGAATTCTACCTTTCCATCTCGAACGTCGAAATCAAGGGCTTGCAACTCCTTGGTTGGAGCGATGTAGTAGATGTTTTCTACGCTAGCTGAAATAGGCAAGCGAACCAAGACAGAGCCTTTTGGCTGCAAGCTATGATCTGTTGGATTTTTAAGTTGTAGGTCGTAAGCATCATAGGTCTTGCCAAAGAGTTCTTGAGCTAGGACGCGTCGGCTAGAAACGTGAGAAATTCCTTCTAAGTCGCTGGCTCCACCGATAATTTCGACACCTGTCTTTTTATCTTTCAAGGTGCGTAACTGATACTCAGGTCGGGTGAGGGTTGGAGCAGCCTGATCTCCACTAGTTCCGATAGGGCCAGTGTACTCAGGTTTTTCTACTACAGGAGCTTCTTCTTGCCCAGCAGTTCCGATAGGATCGGTGTATTCAGGAATTTCTACGGTAGGGGCCTCCTCTTGCCCCGCCGTTCCGATAGGTTCGGTGTATTCAGGCTTTTCTACAGTGGGCGGTACTTCTTGCCCTGCAGTCCCGACAGGCCCAGTGTATTCAGGTTTTTCAACTGTAGGCGGCTCTTCTTGACCTGCGGTTCCAATAGGTTCGGTGTATTTCGGAATTTCTACTATAGGAGCTTCTTGTTCTCCTGCAGTACCGATAGGTTCAGTGTACTCAGGTTTCTCTACAGTAGGAGCTGGTTCCTCCCCCTTGCTTGTAGTTGGCTGCTTCTCGTCAACCTTTTTCTCATCTTTTTTAGTAAAGACGGCTACGATAGGGCTGCTTGTGGTATTTCCTTGAATGGTATAAGCTTCAATGACATTTCCAGCTTTGCGATTGGTTTCGTCAGGAATTGGGATTTGAACTTGATTGTCTTGGATTGATAGGATAGTCTGATCTCCACTTGTAACTAGATGTGTTTCATCCACTTTGCGCAAGACTAGAGGATCTTTGACTCCTGGGAAGGTCACTGCGATGGCTTCCCAATCTCCAGCTGGTAGGCTTAAGGAAATGGTTTTGTCATTTTCCTTAAGAGGTGCGATGCTCGGGCTATCTAGACCAACAGCTGGAGCTTTGATGATATCAAAGGAGTCTAGAGAGATTTTCTTGCGACCTTCTGGCGAATCTGGGTCAACTTGTAATGTCAGGGTGTGCGGGCCGTCAGTAAGGTTTGTAAATTCGCCAATAAAGGCTCTCTTTTCGGTCGCACCTGAAGTGTAGAAATCTAGACTTGGCATTTCTTTGCCATCTAGTGTAACACGTGCTCGTCCAAGGGCAAGGCTCTTCAAGCCATAAATACGAATACCTGTCCCTGTAAAGGAAATGGTTGCCTGAGCTTCTGAAGCTGCACTAGAGTCACTGTTGTTGATGTCAGCGTATTTTTCCGTACCACCATAGAGTTCAGGGTCAGACCAGTCCTTAAACTGGGAACCATACTGGATGCGCGAATCACGATCATCCATTTTTTCAATCGTATTGCCTGTTCCTGCTAGGATTTTGAAGTAGTCTAATGAAATTTTTGAGCGCTCACTACCACGTCCTTTGTGCTCACGTTTAACACTAAGAGTCAATGTATGAGGTCCGTCTGACAATCCTGTAAAGCGACCGATGAGGCTACCTTTTTCAGTTGCCCCAGCAGTATGGAAATCAAGTTCGCCAACTTCTTTACCATCTATTTTAACAGTGGCAATACCGAGTTCAGACGATTTTAGTCCATAGATTTCGATACCAACTCCAGTGAAAGGGATGGTAGCAGTTAAATCTTTGTCAGTGTAGTTTCCTCGTGAAAGATCAGCAAACTTCTCTGTTCCTCCAAATAATTCTGCGTCTGCCCAGTTTCCAAAGGCAGCTCCGTACTGGATACGACTATCTCGGTCGTCCATCAACTCGCTATAGGTTTCAACAGTGGCCTGTTCAGACACTTGTGTGGAAAGCTCGCCCAGCATAGCCTTGACAGTATAGGTGTAGGCATGTTGAGGATTCAGTGATCGGTCGATAAAGTGGGTTTGATTGGTTACAAATTCTCTGGTCGCAGAGGTTTGGCCAGACTCGTCTTTCACTTGTCTTTGGATGACATAGTGGGTAGCGCCTTCTACTTGGTTGAAGGTAAGTTCGGCAGTGACACCATTTTGTCGAACTGCTGTCAGACTGGTTACACGACCAGGGAAGTGTTCAAAGGTAATGACGTCACCTTTTTGTGTTGCAAGCTGGATACGATTATCTTTAAGGATCGTTGCCTTGACTGGTTTGCCATTGACCTTGATTTGGCTGGCTTCGATATTTGGGTAATCTACAACCAGGTCTCCACCGGCATTTGAAAGGAAGGACAAGCTTTGCAGGTTTTTATCTTTCCACTTCATGCTGACTTCAAAGTTACCACGGGCAACCAAGCCAGAAACCTGACCGTCTTTCCAGGCATCTGGAAGAGCTGGTAATGGTGCAATATAGCCAGTGTGTGATTGGAGAAGCATTTCTGCCATTCCACTGGTTGCTCCGAAGTTGCCATCTATTTGGAAAGGCGCGTGGGTATCCCAAAGGTTTTCTAGGGTTGAATACTTGAGCTGTTCAGCGAGCAAGCGATGGGCACGGTTACCGTCCAGCAGACGAGCCCAGAGATTGATTTTATTGGCCTTAGACCAACCAGTACCCCCATCTCCACGGTGGTTCAAGGTAGCACGCGCAGCCTCTAGGTATTCAGCTTGGTCCTTGCTAAAGAGCGTACCTGGGAAGAGACCAACTAGATGGGAAACGTGACGGTGGTGATTTTCAATCCCTTCATTGGTGAATTGCGGGCTGTCCTCCTCGTACCATTCCTTGATGCGTCCTTCTTTGTTGATGTGAAGTGGTTTTAGTTTGTCAAATTTAGCCTTGACCTCTGTAACTAAGTCTTGGTCGACATTCAGATGGTTGGCGACTTCCATGTAGTCGTGGAATAGCTGCCAGACTAGTGATTGGTCAAAGGTATTTCCGATGGTGATGGTACCGTGTTCTGGCGAGTAGGATGGGGAAGACACCCAACGGTCGCTTTCTTTGTCGTAGTGCAAGAAGGAGTTCCAGAACTTAGCTGTTTCCTTGAGCATTGGATAAATCTTTTCTTTGAGATAGGTCTCATCCTTGGTAAATTTATAATAGTCATAGACATTCTGCATCATCCAAGCGTTAGCAGCTGGAGACCAACCCCAATAGTAATTCCAACCAGGAGTTGTCCAACCAAATGGTGTCGCCTGGGTGTGGACCAGCCAACCATTTTCTTGTCCGTCTTTGGATTCGATGCCAGCGTATTCTTTGGCAGCGATACGACCATAATAGCGCATGTCGTCAATATAATTGATCATTGGCTTGGCTGTTTCAGCAAGGTTACTCATGTAGGCTGGCCAATAGTTCATTTGCAAATTGACATTGAGGTGGTAGTCAGCGTTCCAAGGTGGATTGTCTACAGCATTCCAGACTCCCTGTAGGTTAGCAGGAAGGGCATCTGTCCGATCACGCGACGAACTAATCAATAAATAACGTCCGTATTGGAAGAAGAGTTCTTCCAGTTTTTGCCCTTTGCTAGGGTTATAGCTTTGAAGGGCTTCTTTTGTCGTTTGAGCAGTCTTGCTTCCACCTAGGTTTAGTTTAACGCGGTTAAAGAGACTTTGATAGTCCTTGATATGGGCCTTTTTAAGTGTCTCGTAGTCTTTAGCCTTAGCTGCTTCGACAATCCCTTTAACTGTTTTTTCGAGGTCAATGTCTTTTCGATAGTTGGTTTTTGGATTCTGAGCAAAGTTAGTCTTGGCGCTGAGATAGAGGGTCGCATAACTTGCGCCTGTAACGGTTAGTGTCTCATCCTGAACAGTCACCTTTCCGTCCGTTTTAATTCCTAGATAGGATGCAAATTTGAGGCCGTTATCTTTGACAGTTCCCTTTAGAAGGATTCCGTTTGCATCTGTAGTGACATGACCATTCTTATAGTTGGAATATTCCCAAGAGTAGTTGCCATTAGCAAGCAGGTCTTCGGTCAAGCTGTTCCAAAGGGTAAAGTCAAGTGTCTTGTTTCCTTTTTTGGTCAAGTGGGTCACGGTGACATCATCAGGATAGCTGGAGAAGGTTTCGCGTTTGAAGGTGGTCCCATCTTGGGTGTAAGAAGTTGTCGTAGTGGCTTCTGTGATATCCAAACCACGATGATAATCAGTTACAGTATCTACCCCTTTTTTCTGGTTATTGAAGACCATGAAGATATCACCAAAGGCTAGGTAACGTCCATACTGGGCGTTGTTTGGTCCAACTAGATTTTGTTCAGCTAGCTGTTTAGCTTTTTGGCGGTCTCCAGCTTCGAGGGCTTTACGTATCTCTGCTAAGACCTTGTAACGATCCTTGTAGTTTCCTCCATTATAGTCTGTGCTATCGGGTTGTGGTCCTCCTGACCAGAGGGTCTTTTCGTTGTACTGGATTCTCTCTTCGCCAATGAGACCGAAAACCTTGGCTCCCATCTCTCCATTTCCGACAGGGAGGGCTTGTTTTTCCCATCCATCATAGGAGGGAGCTGTTGGCTGATCGTAGTTGAGTTGATAGTTGCTTTGTTCTGTCACAGGTAGTTCTTGTTTTTCGGTTTCCTTATTTTCATTAGGTTTTACAATAGCCTCAGTACTTGCTTGATTAGTTGTAGCAGAAGTAACATCAGCCTTAGTGGATTTTGTTTCAGAAACACTATTATCAGCTAGAACTGGTTTTGAATGGTCAATTGCTTCACTTGGCTGAGTGTTCTCAGTTGATTCAATTGTTTTCGTAACGGTATCTGTCTTGGCTGTAGTTTTCTCCAGTGTAGGGTCATTTTGCTTTACTTCAGTAGTATCAGCAGAGACGGTATGACTAGCTAGAAAAACTGCTCCAAGCAAAACAGAGGCTGTGCCGACTGTTAGCTTGCGGATGCTATAGCGACAGGATTTCTCCCAAAAGTGTTTTTTCATAAAACCCTCCTTTATTAATTAAAAGCGCTTTCATTTTTTCTTAAAAAAATATAATGCCCTATTTACAGTCTGGTATGGACCGATTTTATTCGTACCATTTTAATATAACAAATAAAAACAGAGAAAGCAAGAGATTTTCATATGAAGTTATAGTTTTATATAATGTGACTGGAAATTGGTTAAACAAGTAGTCAAAGATGCGAGTGTATAAGGAGACAATGTATTGGTATCGTCTTGAAAGCGTAAAACAAACTAGTCAGGAAAGTCACTTTATGGTATAATATAGAAGACTCAAAAAGAAACAGGAGAAAAAGAATGGATTTACTTTTAGCAATTGTCTTGATTGTGCTAGCTTTTCTAGGAGGAGCTCTTGGAGGGATGTACTTGGTTCGTAAGCAAATCGAAAAAGAATTTGCGGATAACCCACGTTTGAACGCTGAGGCAGTTCGTGCTCTTTTGAGCGCAAATGGTCAAAAACCAAGCGAAGCCAAGGTACAACAAGTTTACCACCAAATCATCCGCCAACAAAAAGCAGCCCTTGCTAACAATAAAAAGAAATAAATAGGAAAAGTCTGGGATGAAAGTTCCAGACTTCTCACTATGTTCAATAGTTCTCAAGGATGAGACTTTTTCCTTGCATTCTATTGATATTTGATTATGATTAAAAGAGAGGCAGTTGCCATTCTATCAAGCTGTCTGTCCGTTCATTTAGGACGAGTAATTATGATGAACTATCAATCAGAAAAAAGACTAGAAAGAAGACTGTATGGATAATCGACCAATTGGTTTTTTGGATTCGGGTGTCGGGGGCTTGACCGTTGTACGTGAGCTCATGCGCCAGCTTCCCCATGAAGAAATCGTCTATATTGGAGATTCGGCACGGGCGCCCTATGGTCCCCGTCCTGCTGAGCAAATCCGTGAATATACTTGGCAGTTGGTCAACTTTCTCTTGACCAAGGATGTCAAGATGATTGTCATTGCTTGTAATACTGCGACTGCGGTCGTCTGGGAAGAAATCAAGGCTAAACTAGACATCCCCGTTCTAGGTGTGATTTTACCAGGAGCTTCGGCAGCTATCAAGTCCAGTCAAGGTGGGAAAATCGGAGTAATTGGAACACCCATGACGGTCCAATCAGACATCTACCGTCAGAAAATCCATGATCTGGATCCGGATTTACAGGTGGAAAGTTTGGCCTGTCCCAAGTTTGCCCCCTTGGTCGAGTCGGGTGCCTTATCAACCAGTGTAACCAAGAAAGTGGTCTATGAGACCCTGCGTCCCTTGGTTGGAAAGGTGGATAGTCTGATTTTGGGTTGTACCCATTACCCACTCCTTCGCCCTATCATCCAAAATGTTATGGGACCAAAGGTTCAGCTCATCGATAGTGGGGCAGAGTGTGTACGGGATATCTCGGTTTTGCTTAACTATTTTGAAATCAATCGTAGCCGAGATGCGGGACCTCTTCAACATCGTTTTTACACAACAGCTAATAGCCAAAGTTTTGCCCAAATTGGAGCAGAATGGCTGGAAAAAGAGATTCATGTGGAGCATGTAACTTTATGACAAACAAAATTTACGAATACAAGGATGACCAGGACTGGTATGTCGGTGTCTGGGATGTCTATGGAGGCATCTATAGCCTTATCAAAGATCCTCTCGAGCTTGATTTTATGGATTTGGCGCGGATTTTTCGTGACGAGGAAAAGGGCTTTCCGATTACAATAACGGTGATGCGCTGGTCTTCTAACTTCCGCTTGCTATCTTTTATCGTTGAGATTTTAAATGCTGAAGCAGGCCGCAATCTAGAAGTCATCCAACGTCAGGGAGCTCTGCTCTTGGTTGAAAATGGAAAGCTTTTGCATGTAGAATTGCCTAAAGAAGGTGTTGATGTAGAAGCCTTCTTTGAAACTAGTAAGGTTAGGGAAAACTTGTTGATTGCGACTCGTAACGAAGGCAAGACCAAGGAATTCCGAGCTATCTTTGACAAGTTAGGCTACGATGTGGAAAATCTCAATGACTATCCAGATTTGCCTGAAATAGCTGAAACAGGCATGACCTTTGAAGAAAATGCCCGCCTGAAGGCAGAAACCATTTCACAGTTAACAGGCAAGATGGTGCTAGCAGATGACTCAGGTCTTAAAGTCGATGTCCTCGGTGGTTTGCCAGGAGTCTGGTCAGCCCGTTTTGCAGGAGTGGGGGCGACTGATCGTGAAAACAATGCCAAGCTCTTGCACGAATTGGCCATGGTCTTTGAACTCAAGGACCGCTCAGCTCAATTCCATACAACCCTAGTCGTAGCCAGTCCAAACAAGGAAAGCTTGGTTGTTGAAGCTTACTGGCCAGGTTATATCAACTTTGAACCCAAGGGTGAAAATGGCTTTGGTTATGATCCCCTCTTCCTTGTGGGAGAGACAGGCAAGTCAGCAGCTGAATTAACCCTGGAAGAAAAAAATAGCCAATCCCACCGTGCCTTAGCCGTTAAGAAACTTTTGGAGGTATTTCCATCATGGCAAAGCAAACCATCATTGTAATGAGTGACTCCCATGGCGATAGCTTGATTGTCGAAGAAATCCGTGACCGCTATCTGGGGAAAGTTGATGCCATTTTTCACGATGGTGACTCAGAACTCCGTCCAGACTCTCCGCTCTGGGAAGGCATCCATGTCGTCAAAGGAAATATGGACTTTTATGCTGGCTACCCAGAACGTTTGGTGACTCAACTTGGTCCAACCAAGATCATCCAGACGCATGGACACTTGTTTGATATCAATTTCAACTTTCAAAAGTTGGACTACTGGGCTCAGGAAGAAGATGCCGATATCTGTCTCTATGGTCACTTGCATGTGCCAAATGCTTGGATGGGAGGCAAAACACTCTTTCTCAATCCAGGCTCCATCAGCCAACCACGAGGAATCATCAGGGAATGTCTCTATGCCCGTGTAGAGATTGAAGACAGCTATTTCAAAGTGGACTTTTTGACACGTGACCATGAGGTTTATCCAGGCTTGTCCAAGGAGTTTACTCGATGATTGCCAAGGAATTTGAAGAATTTTTACTGGAACAGGAAGAGACTTTTCTTACCCCTGCTGACAATCTAGCAGCCTTGATTGATACCCATAACGCTGATCATGCAATTTTGGTGTTGAGCCAAATCACTTATACCCGTATCCCAGTTGTGACCTTTGACAAACGCTTTGTCGGAACCATTGGTCTGAGAGACATTTTGGCTTATCAAATGGAGCAAGGTTTGACGGATGAGCAGATGGCAACGACAGATATCGTCAATATGACCAAGACAGATGTGGCAGTTGTCGCTCCAGACTATAATATCACTGAGGTCCTCCATAAACTGGTGGATGAACCCTTCTTGCCAGTGGTAGATGATGAAGGGATTTTTCAAGGAATCATCACGCGCAAATCTATCCTCAAGGCTGTCAATGCCCTCTTGCATGACTTTAGTAAGGAATATGAGATTCGATGCAAATGAGAGATAGGATTTCAGCCTTTTTAGAGGGAAAACAGGGCTTGTCTGCCAACTCCAAGCAGTCTTATAAGTATGATCTGGAGCAATTTTTAGACATTGTAGGTGAGCGGATCTCTGAGACTAGTCTCAAGATTTACCAAGCCCAGCTAGCCAATCTAAAAATCAGCGCCCAGAAGCGAAAACTTTCGGCCTGCAACCAATTTCTCTACTTTCTCTATCGAAAAGGAGAAGTGGACAGCTTTTACCGTCTGGAATTAGCCAAACAAGCTGAAAAGAAGACTGAAAAACCAGAGATTCTAGACCTAGACTCTTTTTGGCGGGAAAGTGACTACCCAGAAGGACGCTTGCTGGCGCTTCTGATCTTGGAATTAGGGCTCTTGCCAAGTGAGATTTTATCCCTCAAGATTGCGGATATCAATCTTGATTTTCAGGTTTTGAGAATCAACAAGGCTTCCCAACAGAGGATTGTTACCATTCCCACGACCTTGATTCCAGAGCTAGAATCCTTGATGGGACAGACCTATCTCTTTGAAAGGGGAGGGAAAGCCTATTCTCGTCAGTGGGCCTTTCGTCAGCTGGAGTCCTTTGTCAAGGAGAAAGGTTTCCCAACCTTATCCGCTCAAGCCTTGCGGGAACAGTTCATTCTAAGACAAATAGAAAAGAAGGTCGATTTGTACGAAATTGCAAAAAAATTAGGATTAAAAACAGTCCTGACCTTAGAAAAATATAGATAATGGATATTAAATTAAAAGATTTTGAAGGGCCCCTGGACCTGCTCTTGCACCTGGTTTCTAAGTACCAGATGGATATCTACGATGTGCCCATTACGGAAGTTATCGAACAGTATCTAGCCTATGTCTCAACCTTGCAGGTCATGCGTCTGGAAGTGACGGGCGAGTATATGGTCATGGCTAGTCAGCTGATGCTGATCAAGAGTCGCAAGCTTCTTCCAAAGGTAGCAGAAGTGACAGATTTGGAGGATGATCTGGAGCAGGACCTTCTCTCCCAAATCGAAGAATACCGCAAGTTCAAGCTCTTGGGTGAGCACTTGGAGGCTAAGCACCGAGATCGGGCCCAGTACTATTCCAAAGCGCCGACAGAGTTGATTTACGAGGATGCGGAGCTTGTGCATGACAAGACGACCATTGACCTCTTTTTGGCTTTTTCAAATATCCTAGCCAAGAAAAAAGAGGAGTTTGCTCAGAATCACACGACTATCTTGCGGGATGAGTATAAGATTGAGGACATGATGGTTATCGTAAAAGAGTCCTTGACTGGACGAGATCAATTGCGCTTGCAGGATTTGTTTAAGGAAGCCCAGAATGTCCAAGAGGTCATCACCCTCTTTTTGGCAACCCTAGAGTTAATCAAAACCCAGGAGCTGATCCTCGTTCAAGAGGAGAGTTTCGGAGATATCTATCTCATGGAAAAGAAGGAAGAAAGTCAAGAGGCACAAAGCTAGACTTGATAGAGAGGAAAGATGAGTACTTTAGCAGAAATAGAAGCGCTCTTGTTTGTAGCAGGTGAAGATGGGATTCGAGTCCGTCAGTTGGCTGAACTCCTATCGCTTCCCCCGACAGGTATCCAACAGAGTTTAGAAAAATTAGCCCAAAAATATGAAGAAGACCAAGAGTCAAGTTTGTCCCTGATCGAGACAGGTGGTGCATACAGATTGGTCACCAAGCCTCAATTTGCAGAGATTTTGAAGGAATACTCCAAGGCGCCTATCAACCAGAGTTTGTCTCGGGCTGCTCTTGAGACCTTGTCCATCATTGCCTACAAGCAGCCTATCACGCGGATAGAAATTGATGCTATTCGTGGGGTCAACTCGAGTGGAGCCTTGGCAAAGTTGCAGGCTTTTGAATTGATAAGAGAAGATGGGAAAAAAGAAGTTCTTGGGCGCCCAAACCTTTATGTAACTACGGATTATTTCCTAGATTACATGGGAATTAACCATTTGGAAGAACTGCCAGTGATTGATGAGCTTGAGATTCAAGCCCAAGAAAGCCAATTATTTGGTGAAAGGATAGAAGAAGATGAGAATCAATAAGTATATTGCCCACGCAGGTGTGGCCAGTAGGAGAAAAGCAGAAGAGTTGATCAAGCAAGGCTTGGTAACCGTCAACGGACAGGTAGTACGTGAACTCGCAACCACCATCAAGTCTGGTGACAAGGTCGAAGTTGAAGGTCAGCCTATCTACAACGAAGAAAAGGTATACTATCTGCTTAATAAACCACGTGGAGTGATTTCCAGTGTGACAGACGACAAGGGACGCAAGACTGTTGTGGACCTCTTGCCCAATGTCAAAGAGCGCATCTACCCAGTTGGACGTTTGGACTGGGATACATCAGGTGTCTTGATTTTGACCAATGATGGTGATTTTACAGACGAGATGATTCACCCCCGTAATGAGATTGACAAGGTCTATGTCGCGCGTGTTAAAGGTGTGGCTAATAAGGACAATCTCCGTCCCTTGACCCGTGGACTCGAGATTGATGGCAAGAAAACCAAGCCAGCTGTATATGAGATTCTCAAAGTGGATCCAGTAAAAAATCGCTCAGTAGTGCAGTTGACTATCCATGAAGGACGCAACCATCAGGTTAAAAAGATGTTTGAAGCCGTCGGTCTTCAAGTGGATAAGTTGTCTCGGACACGTTTTGGACACTTAGACTTGACAGGTCTTCGTCCAGGAGAATCCCGTCGCCTTAATAAAAAAGAAATCAGCCAACTACACACTATGGCTGTAACCAAGAAATAATGAAACGAATCTTAATAGCACCAGTACGCTTTTACCAACGTTTTATCTCGCCAGCCTTTCCACCCTCTTGTCGTTTTGAGCCGACTTGTTCCAACTACATGATCCAGGCTATTGAAAAACATAGCTTTAAGGGTGTTTTGATGGGCTTGGCTCGAATTTTCCGTTGTCACCCCTGGTCGAAAACAGGTAAAGATCCTGTGCCAGACCACTTTTCCCTCAAACGAAATCAAGAAGAAAAATAAGCCCAACATCATTTGCTGTTGGGTTTTCTTGTTTATTTCAAAGCTTTTTGAGCGTCTTCAATCATAAGTTTAGTTGATTCAAGACCGCCTCCGCTTAGATACCAGAGGTCTGGTGTTAGTTGGATGATTTTACCATTTTTAGCAGCAGGAGTTTCAGCGATGAGGGCATTTTCTAGGACGCCGTCGTTGCTTGAGTTGTCACCGCCGATGGCAAGGGTACGGTTGATGACAAAGAGGATGTCAGGATTGATTTCTTTGACACTTTCAAAGCTGACTTCCTGTCCGTGGCGAGAGTCTTCAAATTGAGTGTCTGTTGGCTTGAATTTCAAGGTTTGGTACAAGAAAGAGAAACGAGATTGGGCACCAAAGGCAGCCATTTTTCCTTCATTGAGGAGGATAGCAAGGGCTTTTTTGTCAGAACTTTCGTTTTTAGTTGCGACTTCTTGGATGCTCTTGTCTAGATTAGCTAATTCTTCCTTGGCTTTCTGTGTACCAGTTTCGCCAAAGGCAGCAGCTAATGATTGGATGTTGGTTTTAGTTGAAGTCCAGTAGTCTTCTTTTCCTGTTTCAAAGAGGACGGTTGGCGCGATTTCTTTGAACTTGTCTACGAATTTTTGGGTACGTGGAGAAGCAATGATCAAATCCGGTTCAAGAGTAGCGATGGCTTCTAGGTCTGGCTCAACCATAGAACCAACATTTTTAACTTTTTCAGCTAGGCTTTTGAGATAGGTTGGAACAGTTTTTGTAGGCATTCCGACGATATTCTTTTCAAAACCTAAAGCGCGAATAGTATCCGCAGCACCGAGGTCAAAGGTCACAATCTTTTCAGGAACCTTTGAAAGTTTGACCTCATCTAGTGAACTTTTAATAGTCACTTCTGTTGGAGCAGAGCTACTTGTCTCTGTCTGCTTCGTAGTTTTAGTTGTACTACATGCACCAAGTAGGAGCAAGAAGCTAGTCACTAGGGCAGTGAGATAGAGTTTAAGGGATGTTTTCATAATTTCTCCTTTTTAAAATGTGATAACGATGTAGGGAGGCTCTTAGATAGGCTTGTTAGCTAAGAGACAGAGGGTTCTCTAACATGAGTTCAAAATAGCTAGCTATAGATACAGATCTTTTTGCCATTGATATCAGCCAGCGTGATGGGAATCTCATAAAGTTGACTGAGCAGGTCAGCCTGCATGATTTGAGCAGTCGTTCCCTTGCAAAAGACTTGACCGTCTTTAAAGGCAACGATTTCATCCGCATACTGGCTAGCCATGTTGATATCGTGGAGGACGATGATAATGGTTTTGCCAAGTTCCTCCACCAGTCGCCGAAGGATCTGCATCATGCTGACACTTTGCTTAATATCGAGATTATTGAGCGGTTCGTCCAGCAAGATAAAGTCCGTATCCTGAGCCAGTACCATAGCGATAAAGACACGTTGGAGCTGTCCACCAGACAGGCTATCGATGTAGCGGTCTTTTAAGTTGGTCAGTTCCAAATAGTCCAGAGTTTCTCGGATTTTTTCCCAGTCTTCTGCTCTCAGACGTCCTCGGCTGTAGGGAAAACGTCCAAAACTGACCAGTTCTTCTACAGTCAATTTGGCTTGGTAATTGATCTTCTGCTTTAGGATAGTGAGCTCTTTGGCCAGTTCTTGCGAATTCCAACTCTCGATTTCACGGCCTTTGATACTGAGAATTCCCTGATCCTTCTTGGTCAGTCTGCTCATAATGGAGAGGAGAGTTGATTTTCCAGCACCATTTGGACCAATGAAGGCTGTCAGTTTCTGAGGACTGACTTCAAGCGAAATGTCTTGCAAAATATCCTGTTTTTGAATGGATTTGTCAATGTTTTTCAGTTTCACCGACGCGCCCTCCTATAAAGTAAGATAAAGAATAAGATACCTCCAACGCTCTCAATAATCATGTTGATGCGAATTTCCAGTGCAAAGACTCGTTCGATCAGGGCTTGCCCCAAGGTCAAACTAATAAATCCAATCAGAATGGCTACGATAAAGAGCAACTTGTGTCGATAATCTTTGACAATCAGGTAAGTGAGATTGGCCAGCATAAAGCCGAAGAAGGCCATAGGCCCTACCAAGGCAGTCGCTGTTGAGGTCAAAAGCACGATGCCCCAGAGGAGTTCTCTCTGTTCTTTTTCAACATCGAGTCCCAGTATCTGAGCCGTTTCTCTTTGCAGGTGCAAGACATCCAGAATGACTGCTTTTCGAAAGAAAAAGATTGTCAAAGCGAGGATGATCAAAGAACCGACGGCTAGGATGGAAGTGTTGAGATGTTGAAAGGAGGCAAAGAGACTGTTCTGCAGTTTATCGTATTCATTTGGATCCATCAGGACTTGGAGGAAGGTACTGATATTTCGAAAGAGACTTCCGAGAGCTAGACAGATTAGCAGAATGAAGACCAGATCTTGCTTCATCAGCGTCTTCAAGTAGCCTTGTAAGGCGAGAAAGAAGAGGGATTGAAGCAGAAGCAAGACTAGAAATTCTAAGACAGGAGACTTCCCAAGCTGAAGAAATTTGCTTTCAAATATCAGTAGTAGGGTCTGCAGCAGGACATAGAAGGATTCGATACCCAAAATACTTGGCGTCAGAAAGCGATTTTCCGTCAGGGTTTGAAAACTAATGGTCGAAATCCCTGTCGCGATGGCTACCAAGAGATAAACGATGATTTTCTGGGAACGCAGCTTCCAGGCAAAGGCAGACAGGTTAGTGATAGGCCAAAAGTAGAGGATACAAGCTCCGATGGCCAGAATAATGAGAAGCCAGAAGAGCTTGGTATGTTTGCTTTTAGACTGCATCCTTTTGTCCCCCTCTCCATAGAAGCAGGATAAAGACGAGGCTGCCGATGATTCCTAGTAGGAGACTGACAGATAGCTCGTAGGGATGAATCAGAACTCGGGATAGGATATCGCAGACCAGAACCAGATTGGCGCCGACCAGTGCGACGATCAGTTTGGTTTGACTTAGATTATCTCCATAGCGCTTGCGAACAAGATTGGGAACGATGACCCCGAGAAAGGGCAAGCCACCCACGGTAATCATGGTGACACTTGTCGTTAGCGCCACCAGAAAGAGGGCTAGCTTTTCAAGTAGGGAGTAGGAAATCCCCAAACTCTCGCTGGTTTCTTTTCCTAGATTCATGATGGTAAAGGTTTGGGACAATTTCCAAACGGCAATTAGGATAAGTAGGCTTAAGAAGAGCCACTCATACTGATGGGTCTGAATCATGTAGAAGGAACCCTGGGTCCAAGCCGTCATACTCTGAACCAGATTGAAACGATAGGCGATAACTTCTGTGATAGAACCGATAATCCCGCTATAAATGATCCCAATCAGAGGCAACATCCACCTTTCCTTTATAGAAAAAAGAGTCATAAAGGAAAGGAAGAAGAGGGTAAATAAAATGGATGAGCCAAAAGCAAAGAGCATCTTTTGGGTCAGACTCGCAGACGGAAAGACAAAGAGGCTTAACACCATTCCCAGTTTAGCGGCTTCTGTCGTTCCGACTGTACTCGGAGCAGCAAACTGATTTTGAGTAATGGTCTGCATGAGGAGTCCTGCCATGCTCATACTGGAGGCTGCAAGGAGAATGCTAATGGTTCTTGGAAGACGCGACTCTTGAAAGAGAAGCCAAGTCTGTTGGTCAAAAGCAAAGAATTTTTCCCAAGAAAAATCACTGGTTCCAATACTAATGGAGAGAAAGACCAGGAGTAGAAGTAAGCCTGTTAAAATATGAGAGAGTTTCATACCCCATCCTTTCATGTAGATTTGGTATAAAAATACCCTTGGAGATAATGTAACACGATTTTTTTAATCTGTCAATAAATTTTCTGACAATTTAATGTAAAAAGAAAGAAAAATTTCTGAAATAATATCTATCCCTCTATTTTATAGGATAAACTAGTAAAAACTAATCCAATTTCCTACTATCCTTCTCCTATAAAAAGTGGTAAAATGGAGGACAGAAAGAAGGAACTGATATGACAACATTATTTTCAAAAATCAAAGAAGTAACAGAACTTGCTGCGATCTCAGGTCATGAAGCGCCTGTTCGTGCTTATCTTCGTGAAAAGTTGACACCGCACGTGGATGAAGTGGTGACAGATGGCTTGGGTGGTATTTTCGGAATTAAACATTCAGAAGCTGCGGATGCACCACGCGTCTTAGTCGCTTCTCACATGGATGAAGTTGGTTTTATGGTCAGCGAGATTAAGCCAGATGGTACTTTCCGTGTCGTTGAAATCGGTGGCTGGAACCCTATGGTGGTCAGCAGCCAACGCTTTAAACTCTTTACTCGCGACGGTCGTGAAATCCCAGTGATTTCAGGATCTGTCCCTCCACATTTGACACGTGGAACAGGTGGGCCAACTATGCCAGCTATTTCAGATATCATTTTTGATGGTGGGTTTGCAGACAAGGCTGAAGCAGAAAGTTTTGGCATCCGTCCGGGTGACACCATTGTCCCTGATAGTTCCGCTATCTTGACAGCCAATGAAAAAAATATCATCTCAAAAGCTTGGGATAATCGCTACGGTGTTCTCATGGTAAGCGAGCTAGCTGAAGCTTTATCAGGTCAAAAGCTCGGAAATGAACTCTATCTTGGCTCAAACGTCCAAGAAGAAGTTGGACTTCGTGGGGCTCATACTTCTACAACTAAGTTTGACCCAGAAGTTTTTCTGGCAGTTGACTGTTCACCTGCTGGTGATGTTTATGGTGGCCAAGGCAAGATTGGGGATGGAACATTGATTCGCTTCTACGATCCAGGCCACTTGCTCCTCCCAGGTATGAAGGATTTCCTTTTGACAACGGCTGAAGAAGCTGGTATTAAGTACCAATACTACTGTGGAAAAGGTGGAACAGACGCTGGAGCAGCTCATCTGAAAAATGGTGGTGTCCCATCTACAACTATCGGTGTTTGTGCCCGTTATATCCATTCTCACCAAACTCTCTACGCGATGGATGACTTCTTAGAAGCCCAAGCTTTCTTACAAGCCTTGGTGAAAAAATTAGATCGTTCAACGGTTGATTTGATTAAAAATTATTAAACATAAGGGAGGTGGTCAGGATGGCAGAACCAAACCTAGAAAGCCTTATAAGAGATCTCTACAATCATGCTCGTCAGGGCTTGAGTGAAGATTTAGTTGCTGCTCTCCTAGAGACTGCTAAAAACTACCTACTACAAATGAACAATTGCTAGCAGTCCGACTCTCGGGTCTGGTCAATCTTGAACTGTTCAGAAATCCCAAACATCCAGCACCTGAATTGATCAATTTGGCGCGCTTTATCAAAAGAGAAGAAGCCAAGTACAGAGGCACTGCAGTTTCTGCTATCATGTTTGGAAAACTCTTTAAAATGCTTTGATTCCACTGTGAATCAAAGCATTTTTTTATATGTCAGAAAAGACATTCTTGATGAGGAGACGAAAAAGCTATCCCATTCAGGATAGCTTTTAGTTTATTAGATTTGTTCAGCGATGACCTTTTCAGCTAGGTTCATAGCATGGTCAGACACACGAGTGTAGTGGGAAATGATGTCGATAAAGTTGACCCCAGCTTGTGTTGAACACTCACCCTTGTTAAGGCGTTTGATGTGGGTCTTTCTGAGAATACGTTCCATATTGTTGATTTCTTTATGGCGTTCAATCAGACTTTGAGCTTTTTCAATATCATTGTTTTCCACACTATCAAGGGCATCTTTGATAAATGCAGTAGTTTTTTGATAGATATCAGCTAATTCCTCTAGAGCAGCTTCAGAGAAATGAACATCTTTGCGTTGGAGGTAGTCTGTTAGGTTGAGCAACCCTTCTGCGTGGTCCCCAATCCGTTCCAAATCACGAGATGAATCAAGGATGTTAGTCAACACTTCGCTTTCCTTTTGGCTCAAGGATTCGCTTGAGAGCCTGATGAGGTAACGAGTGAGTTTTTCATCAATGGTGTTGATGGCTTCCTCTGTCTTGTGCCCTTTTTCAGCTACCTTTTCATCCAAACCGATGATATAGTTATAAGAAAGGTCAAAAGCTTTTGCTGCATAGTTCCCCAAGTGCAAAAGTTCTTTTTTGGCATTTCCTAGAGCGATAGAAGGAGATTGTTGGATAAGTTGTTCGTCGAGATAAAGGGGCTCGTACTTGACAACCTCGTCTTCACCAGGGATGAGCTTGGTTACAAAGTAGGCCAAGGCTCCGATGAATGGAAATTGTACAATGGTGTTACTTACGTTAAAGGCACCGTGAGAGAAGGCGATCGTCATCTCAGGTGAGAGGTGAAGAAGTGCCTGGAAGTACTCGATCATAGCAGTGAAGGGGCCTAATAAGATTAAGCAAAGAATAGTCCCTAGAACGTTAAAGGTAACGTGGGTTGCTGCAACGCGTTTTGCAGAGACATTGGCTCCAGCTGCCGCGATGATAACGGTTAGGGTTGTCCCGATATTATCCCCGAAGAGAACTGGTAGTGAACCTTTAAGGTCGAGGAAGCCACCTGCATAGAGGCCTTGCAAAATCCCGATTGTAGCCGAAGAGGCCTGAATGAGGACGGTAATCACTGCACCAGCTACTACTCCTAAAATAGGATTTTGTCCCAAGGTTACCATATATTCCTTGAATTGTGGTAAATCTTTAAGTGGGCTCATACCGGCACTGATGAGGTTGAGGGCGTAGAAGATTCCCCCGACACCAAACAGTATGCGCCCGATATTGTTTGCTGTTCTGTTTTTTGTAAAGAAGAGGAACATGGTTCCAAGGAAAATCAAGGGTAAAGCATACTCGCCTAGTTTGAAACCGATGATAAAGGAAGTAACAGTGGTTCCGATGTTGGCTCCCATGATAATTCCGATAGCCTGTCTAAGAGTTAGAAGACTAGCGCTGACCAGCCCAACCGTAATAACTGTAACCCCTGTACTTGACTGAATCAGGGCGGTCACGACAATCCCAACTAGAACACCTAAAAAGGGATTGCTGGTGTACTTGTCAATGTAAAAACGAAGGCGATCTCCAGCAGCTTGTTGCAAACCGTCCCCCATGGTCTTGATACTGTATAAAAACAGTCCTAGACCTCCTAAAAAGTGAAATAAAATTTCCTGCCAATTAATGGACATTTCTTTTTCCTCCGAAAAATAATAACGGAATTTCTCCTATTCTATTTTAAAGGATAATAGGAAATCCCACAAGTGTTTTCTTGATATTTTAGTAAGAAATCGCTAACTTTTTTAAATTTCTTCCTTAAATATAGTTCTTACCTCAAGTATAAATGTCTGCAAGGATTATATCCAAATTAAACCGTTTCTTATCCTAGTTATAGTTTATGCGTAAAATAGATTGACATCGCTTTCATATAGGATAAAATGAAGATGATCCTGTTCTGGTGGTGTGCACTGAGAACAGTTACTTTTTATCAAAAGAGTGAAGCGCTTACTTTATATTTTATTAGGAGGATAAGATGAAAGATCTATTTTTTGAAAAACTTTGCCGTTACAGTATTCGTAAGTTGTCAATCGGGGCTTGTTCCTTAATGATTGGATCAGCTCTATTTGCGAGCCCAGCTCTTGCCGAACAGGTTACAGTCCCTGAGACAGTTGCCAATACAAGTGCTAGTGAATCAACTAATCCAGACACCACAGCCCTCGAAAAACAATTATCGGAAACAGAGAATAAAGTAGCTGAGCAACCAATTTTAGAAAACACTCCAGCAATAACGGGTCTGGTTAATGAAAAAGAAGAAGCAAAGCCAACTCCGACAGATAAAACTGAAAAAGAAGAAGTCAAACCAGAGGAAGTGCCTCAAGTAGCTGAGAAGAAAGCCGACAAACCGACTCTAGCAGACGTTCCTAAAAATGAAGAAAAGAGTCTTCGACCAAAAGAAATCAAATTTGATACTTGGGAGGATTTGTTGAAATGGGAACCGGGTGCGCGTGAGGATGATCCCATTAACCGTTCCTCAGTTGAACTCGCTAAGCGCCATAGAGGTCAGTTGGTTAATGAAAAAGCAAGCAGAAGAGCCAAGGTTCAAGCGCTAGCAAACACCAACTCAAAGGCTAAAGACCACGCTTCTGTTGGTGGAGAAGAATTCAAGGCCTATGCTTTTGATTACTGGCAATACTTGGATTCAATGGTCTTCTGGGAAGGTCTAGTTCCAACTCCAGATGTCATTGATGCCGGTCACCGCAACGGAGTTCCCGTTTATGGAACCCTCTTTTTCAACTGGTCAAACAGCATTGCCGACCAAGAGAAGTTTGCCGCTGCCTTGAAACAAGATGCAGATGGTACCTTCCCTATCGCAAGAAAACTTGTCGATCTTGCTAAGTACTATGGCTTTGATGGCTATTTCATCAACCAGGAAACAACGGGTGAATTGGTAGAACCTCTTGGTGAAAAAATGCGCCAATTCATGCTCTATACAAAAGAATACGCAGCTAAAGTCAACCATCCAATCAAGTATGCTTGGTACGATGCCATGACCTACAAATACGGTCGTTACCACGAAGATGGCCTAGGTGATTACAACTACCAGTTTATGCAAAAAGAAGGAGACAAGGTCCCTGCAGATCAATTCTTCGCCAACTTCAACTGGAACAAGGAAAAGAATGATCACTCCGTAGAGATGGCAAAATGGCTAGAACGTAGCCAATATGATGTCTTTGCAGGCTTGGAATTGCAACAAGGTGGTTCTTATAAGACCAAAGTCAAATGGGATGCCCTCTTAGATGAAAAAGGCAAGTTGCGTTTGTCACTTGGACTCTTTGCACCAGATACGATTACCAGTCTAGGAAAAACAGGGGAAGATTACCACAAGAACGAAGATATCTTCTTTACAGGTTACCAAGGAGATCCAACGGCTCAAAAACCAGCGGACAAAGAGTGGTATGGGATTGCCAATTTGGTTGCTGATCGCACACCAGCAGTGGGCCGGACCTTCACGACCTCCTTTAATACAGGTCACGGTAGAAAATGGTTTGTAGACGGCAAAGTTTCTAAGGATTCTGAGTGGAACTACCGTTCTGTTTCTGGTGTCTTGCCAACATGGCGCTGGTGGCAGACTTCAACGGGGGAAAAACTTCGTGCAGAATACGACTTTACAGATGCCTATAATGGGGGGAACTCTCTTAAATTCTCAGGTGATGTAGCTGGTAAGACGGACCAGGATGTGAATTTGTATTCTACCAAACTAGAAGTAACTGAAAACACCAAACTTCGTGTTGCCCATAAGGGAGGAAAAGGCTCTAAAGTTTATATAGCTTTTTCTACGACTCCAGACTACAAATTTGAGGATGCAGACGCATGGAAAGAACTAACTCTCTCTGATGACTGGAAGAATGAAGAATTTGACCTCAGCTCACTAGCTGGAAAAACCATCTATGCAGTCAAACTCTTCTTCGAGCATGAAGGAGCTGTAAAAGATTATCAGTTCAACCTAGGTCAATTAACAATTTCAGACAATCACCAAGCACCACAAGCGCCGACGGGGCTATCTGTGGTGAAACAATCTCTCAAGAATGCCCAAGAAGCTGAAGCAGTGGTCCAATTTGCTGGTAACCAAGATGCGGATTTCTATGAAGTCTACGAAAAAGATGGGGATAACTGGCGTTTGTTGACAGGATCATCTGCTTCAACCATCTACTTGCCAAAAGTTAGCCGTTCTGCTAATGCGACTGGTAGGACTCAGGAACTGAAAGTCGTTGCAGTAGGTAAAAATGGCCTCCGTTCCGAAGCTGCGACGGCATCCTTTAACTGGGGGATGACAGTTCAGGATACGACTCTTCCAAGACCTTTAGCTGAAAATATCGTTCCAGGTGCAAAGGTTATCGGTAGCACTTTCCCAAATACTGAAGGTGGAGAAGGTATTGAAGGTATGTTGAACGGTACCATTACTAGCCTGTCAGACAAGTGGTCTTCAGCTCAGTTGAGCGGTAGTGTGGATATTCGCTTGACCAAGCCACGTACCGTTGTTAGATGGGTCATGGATCATGCGGGAGCTGGTGGAGAATCTGTTAACGATGGTTTGATGAATACCAAGGACTTTGATCTTTACTACAAGGATACAGATGGTGAGTGGAAGCTAGCTAAGGAGGTCCGTGGCAATAAAGCGCACGTTACGGATATCACTCTGGATAAACCAATCACTGCCCAAGACTGGCGTTTGCATGTCATTACATCTGATAATGGAACACCTTGGAAAGCCATTCGTATCTACAACTGGAAGATGTACGAAACACTAGATACAGAAAGTCAAAATATTCCAATGGCTAAGGTAGCTGCCCGTTCACTTGGAAATCATCAAGTTCAACTTGGCTTCTCTGATGTTCCAGCAGGTGCAACCATCACCGTTTACGACAAGGCTGATTCACAAACACCGATTGCAACTTTAAAGACTGAAACTGGAGGCGACCTAGCAACAGCACCATTGGCCTTTGACAAACAACCAACTCTCCTCTACTATCGTACCCAACTCCCTGGCAAAGAAATCAGCAATACCTTGGCAGTAGCGATTCCACAGGATGAGAGGAAAATTGCTGCAGTTAGCCTTGAAAAAGGACCTAAGAAGACGGTTTACAAAGAGGGAGAAAAACTTGATCTCAGAGGCGGAACACTCCGTGTTCAATACGAAGGGGGACAAGCCGATGAGCTGATCAACCTGACTCACTCAGGTGTGACAGTATCTGGCTACAACGCTCATCAAAAAGGTGAACAAAAGCTCACAGTCAGCTACCTTGGACTTCCAGTTACTGGTGACTTGAAGGTACAAGTGACTGGTCAAGATGAAGGAAAACCAAAAGAAGTAGCAGGTCTGTACATTACTCAGAAACCGAAAACGGATTATCTAGTAGGAGAGCAACTGGATCTTGTCGAAGGTCGCTTCGGTGTTCTCTATGATGATGAGACAGAAGAAAGCCATGCCTTCACAGATCAAGGTGTTGAAATTACGGGCTACGATGCTCAAAAGACTGGTCGTCAGACCTTGACCTTGCATTACAAGGGGCACGCCGCTGAGTTTGATGTCTTGGTTTCTCCAAAAGCAGCTGTCAACGATGAGTACCTCAAACAAGAAATCACTGCTGCTCAAGGCCGTCAGTCAACCCTTGCCTACACCTTCTCAAGTGAGGACAAACAAGCAGCACTAGTAGAGAAGCTCAATGCAGCGAAAGCTGTAGCAGAAAATCATAATGCTAGCCAAGAAGAAGTCAACCGGGCTTTGAATGAGTTGAAACAAGCAGGAGCAGACCTGGATGGAAATCAACGTTATCAGACAGCTAGAGAAGAATTGGAAGGCTTGCTCGAATCCGTCCGTGAAAAATATCCTAAAGCTGAGTTGATTGAACAAGCAGAAACTTTGTTGGCTTCAGAGATGCCAACTCCACAAGCTTTTGCGGACATGAAAGAAAAGCTGAATAAGAAACTAGCTCCTGCAGAAGAAAGTCACCATGTTGGAAGTATGGATCCAAATGAAGTGGCTCCAACGGTTGAGGCTCTCCCTGAACTAGTTATTGAAACTGAAACAACAGCCTTTGAACGTCAAGAAAGACAAAATGCAACCCTCCTCAAAGGTCAACGTCAACTTGTCCAAAAAGGAGAGGAAGGCCAAATTCGTCGTCTAGTAGAAGTAGATACTCAAGGTAAACGCACTCTTCGTTCGACTGAGGTTGTTAAGGAAGCAATCCCAGAAATCACTGAAGTTGGAACAAAAGTTCTCTCAAGTAACCAGCCAGCTGAAGGTGAAAAAGATCTAGTTCACGAGAAACCAACTCTTGAAATTGAAGAAAAACCACTTGCCTTCGAACGTCAAGAACGACTAAATTCAGATCTCCTCAAAGGTCAACGTCGTGTTGTGCAGGCAGGAGTTGAAGGCCAAGTTCGTCACTTTGTAGAAGTTGATTCCCAAGGTAATCACACCCTTCGTTCGACTGAAGTTCTCAAGGAATCTATCCCAGAAATTGTTGAAGTAGGAACGAAAGAAGAGCAAGTCTCACAAACAATGGAGCAAACGCCTTTAGCTGTACCAGCAAAAGTTGAAGTAGCAAGCAAAGAACTTCCAAATACTGGACTAGAAACAGATACTGGTCTGGTAGCACTGGGACTTCTCGGAGTGATGAGTGCCTATGGACTTGTAGCTTTGAAAAAGAGAGAAGATTAATCGAATCTTGGATTTTCTCATAAAAACTAAAAAACAAGGTTTGACTGTAGAGTAGTCAAGCCTTGTTTTAACTCGTTTTTCTTGCATTAATTAGTTATTTGGCAAGATTTTTCTAGTTTTAATTTTAAAAAAAGTAGTTTCAGTTGCAAGAATGAACTCGAAAAGTTTAGGGTTTTGCTATCTCTTTTGTTGATTTTGTGATATAATTAACACGTATAAAAAAAGAAGGAGTCATATCTAATGGCAAAATTGACTGTTAAAGACGTTGACTTGAAAGGGAAAAAAGTTCTCGTTCGTGTTGACTTCAACGTTCCTGTAAAAGATGGCGTGATTACCAATGACAACCGTATCACTGCAGCTCTTCCAACTATCAAGTACATCCTTGAACAAGGTGGACGTGCAATCCTCTTCTCTCACCTTGGACGTGTAAAAGAAGAAGCAGATAAAGAAGGTAAATCACTTGCTCCTGTAGCTGCTGACTTGGCTGCTAAATTGGGACAAGAAGTTAAATTTATCCCATGTGTTACACGTGGTGCTGAATTGGAAGCCGCTGTTAACGCTCTTGAAGATGGACAAGTTCTCTTGGTTGAAAACACTCGTTTCGAAGATGTTGACGGCAAGAAAGAATCTAAAAACGATCCTGAACTTGGTAAATACTGGGCATCTCTTGGAGATGGTATCTTCGTAAACGATGCATTCGGTACAGCTCACCGTGCACACGCATCTAACGTTGGTATCTCAGCAAACGTTGAAAAAGCAGTTGCTGGTTTCCTTCTTGAAAACGAAATTGCCTACATCCAAGAAGCAGTTGAAACTCCAGAACGTCCATTCGTAGCTATCCTTGGTGGTTCAAAAGTTTCAGACAAGATCGGTGTTATCGAAAACTTGCTTGAAAAAGCTGATAAAGTTCTTATCGGTGGTGGTATGACTTACACATTCTACAAAGCGCAAGGTATCGAAATCGGTAACTCACTTGTAGAAGAAGACAAATTGGATGTTGCGAAAGCTCTTCTTGAAAAAGCAAACGGCAAATTGATCTTGCCAGTTGACTCAAAAGAAGCAAACGCATTTGCTGACTACACTGAAGTGAAAGACACTGAAGGTGAAGCAGTAGACCCAGGTTTCCTTGGTTTGGATATCGGTCCAAAATCTATCGCTAAATTTGACGAAGCTTTGGCTGGTGCCAAAACAGTTGTATGGAATGGACCTATGGGTGTATTTGAAAACCCAGACTTCCAAGCTGGTACAATCGGTGTCATGGATGCTATCGTTAAACAACCAGGTGTGAAATCAATCATCGGTGGTGGTGACTCAGCTGCTGCAGCAATCAACCTTGGTCGTGCAGACAAGTTCTCATGGATCTCTACTGGTGGTGGAGCATCAATGGAACTCCTTGAAGGTAAAGTATTGCCAGGATTGGCTGCACTTACAGAAAAATAAGCTTTCTTAGATGAAATCATAGAAAAGAGGAACTTTGTTTCCTCTTTTTCTTGTAGCTTGAATTAAAAACGTTTCCGATTGATTTTGGCTCATAAAATCAACTAAATTATGATAAAATGGAAATAGAAAGTTGAGATTATGGGTTATTTTAAAAAATATAAATTTGATAAGTCACAGTTCAAGCTTGGTATGCGAACTTTCAAAACGGGGATTGCTGTATTTATAGTTCTCTTGATTTTTGGTTTTTTTGGCTGGAAGGGGCTTCAAATCGGAGCATTGACAGCGGTCTTCAGTCTACGAGAGAGCTTTGATAAGAGCGTCCATTTTGGAACTTCGCGTATCTTAGGAAATAGCATTGGCGGTTTTTACGCCCTTGTCTTTTTCCTCTTAAACACTTTATTTCATGGAGCCTTTTGGGTAACCTTACTAGTTGTTCCGATTTGCACCATGTTAACCATTATGACAAATGTCGCCATGAACAACAAGGCAGGAGTTATCGGTGGTGTAGCGGCTATGTTAATCATTACCCTATCAATACCAAGCGGAGAAACATTTTTGTACGTGTTTGCGCGCGTATTTGAAACATTTATGGGAGTTTTTGTCGCAATCCTTGTAAATTATGATATTGAGCAACTGAAACTCTTTTGGGATAAAAAAAGAAAATAATGTTACATTTTATGACATTATTCGTTGACGTATGTCTTTTTTTAGACTATAATAGACAGGAAGAAGGAAATTGTAAATGAAGGAAAGAGAATTTCGCCGAAATATGGCTGTTTTTCCTATCGGCAGTGTTATGAAATTGACCGATCTCTCGGCGCGTCAGATTCGTTATTATGAAGATCAAGAGTTGATAAAGCCTGATCGAAACGAAGGGAACCGTCGCATGTATTCTTTGAATGACATGGATCGTTTGCTTGAAATCAAAGATTATATTTCTGAAGGTTTCAACATCGCTGCCATTAAGAAAAAATATGCTGAACGTGAGGCGAAATCCAAGAAAGCAGTGAGCCCAACGGAAGTGCGTCGTGCGCTTCATAATGAGCTCCTCCAACAGGGACGCTTTGCTTCAGCACAGTCACCTTTTGGTCGCGGTTAGGCAATCGCAAGTAGTCAAAAATTAAGGAGAAAAACCATGCCAATCACAGCTGCAGATATTCGTCGTGAAGTCAAGGAAAAAAATGTTACCTTTATTCGTCTCATGTTTTCAGATATCTTGGGGACGATGAAAAACGTCGAAATTCCTGCTACAGATGAACAGTTAGACAAGGTCTTGTCAAATAAAGCCATGTTTGATGGATCTTCTATTGAAGGTTTTGTACGTATCAATGAGTCAGATATGTACTTGTACCCAGACTTGGATACATGGACAGTCTTCCCTTGGGGAGATGAGAATGGAAGTGTTGCAGGTTTGATCTGTGATGTCTATACAACAGAAGGAGAACCATTTGCAGGTGACCCTCGTGGCAACCTCAAACGTGCTCTTCGTCATATGGAAAAAGTAGGATTCAAATCCTTCAACCTTGGTCCAGAGCCAGAATTCTTCCTATTTAAACTCGATGAAAATGGTGACCCGACACTTGAAGTAAACGACAAGGGTGGCTACTTTGATTTGGCGCCTACTGACCTTGCGGACAATACACGTCGTGAAATCGTGAATGTCTTGACCAAAATGGGATTTGAAGTAGAAGCGAGTCACCACGAGGTTGCGGTTGGACAACATGAAATTGACTTCAAGTATGATGAAGTCCTCCGTGCCTGTGACAAGATTCAAATCTTTAAACTTGTTGTTAAAACCATTGCTCGTAAACACGGTCTTTACGCAACCTTTATGGCGAAACCAAAATTTGGTATTGCTGGATCAGGTATGCACTGTAATATGTCCTTGTTTGATGCAGAAGGAAATAATGCCTTCTTTGATCCAAATGATCCAAAAGGAATGCAGTTGTCTGAAACGGCCTATCATTTCCTTGGCGGTTTGATTAAGCATGCTTACAACTATACTGCTATCATGAACCCAACAGTTAACTCATACAAACGTTTGGTTCCAGGTTATGAAGCACCTGTTTACATTGCTTGGGCTGGTCGTAACCGTTCGCCACTTGTGCGCGTGCCGGCTTCACGTGGTATGGGAACTCGTCTTGAGTTGCGTTCAGTGGACCCAATGGCAAACCCATACATCGCTATGGCTGTTCTTTTGGAAGTTGGTTTGCATGGTATTGAAAACAAAATCGAAGCACCAGCTCCTATTGAAGAAAATATCTACATCATGACAGCAGAAGAGCGTAAGGAAGCTGGGATCACTGATCTTCCATCAACTCTTCACAACGCCTTGAAAGCTTTGACAGAAGATGAAGTGGTCAAGGAGGCCCTAGGTGACCACATCTATACTAGTTTCCTTGAAGCCAAACGTATCGAGTGGGCTAGCTATGCGACCTTCGTTTCACAATGGGAAGTCGATAATTATCTAGACCTTTACTAATATCGAAGAAAGATTGCCTGAGGGCGGTCTTTTTTTCTTGCGTTTTATATCGAGCTGTGATATATTTTATATAACGAAGTGCGATATATCGAACTAAATAGGAGGTGGGGTTAAATGGAATTGACGGATAAGATTCGTCGGGTTTATCTTCCGATGACGGAAACGGGTTTTTATATCTTGTTTTGTTTACAGAAGGAGAACCATGGGTATGGTATCACACAAAAGATCAAGGAGGTGACAGATTCGCAAGTTTCGATTAGTCCTGGGACTATGTATGGGACCTTGTCAAAGATGGAAAAGGATGGCTTGATTTCCTTTGTCCGAGAAGAGGAGAAACGGAAAATCTATCAAATAACAGATTTGGGACGAAAAGTCTTAGATATTGAATTGAAACGTATTGAACGACTTTACAGAAATAGTCGGGAGGAAGGTTGATGGAAAAGAAGGTTGTTTATAGAATTACTACCATTGCGGATTATGATAGAGAGGCTTTATACCTTGGGGAAATGCATTCTAAGGGCTGGAGGCTTAAGGAAGTAAGCTACTCTAACTTAGTAGTTGCGGTTAAGTATACTTTTGAAAAGTTCCAACCGGAGCAGGTGTCTTATCAGTTGGATTTTTATCCCATGAAAAAATCAGAGAGAGCCTCCTATTTACAACTATTTAAAGACTGTGGCTGGGAGCATATTACAGACTTTAATGGCTTTTCCTACTTTAGAAAGCTTCGTTCTGAAATTGAGTTGGATGCCGAGTTTGAAATCTATAATGACGCTACTGGGAAGTTAGCCATGGTCAAACGGATTTTAATAATGCGGATGCTACCTATTTTGATTCTTTTTTCAGCTCTACTACCGGTTTTCTCAAAGTTTCTCAGTGGAGGTAGTTCTTTCAGTTGGGTAATGTTTTTGATTGTTATTATGGATTGTATTTTATTGATAGTTTTTGCGATTCAGATTTCTTATATTTTTTGGAGATTGTTCCAAAAGTGGAAAGAATTATCTGATAGCTGAAACAATACTTGTTTTCTGATTTGGAGGTCAGGCAATGAATAGCAAAGTACAATTTCGAATTTTCACCATTGTTGATTTGGACAAGGAAGAAGATTATTTGCATAAGATGCACTTGAAAGGTTGGAGATATAGAACTAGTCGTTTGGGCTTTTTCTATTTTGACCAATGTCAACCGGACGATGTCATCTACCATATCTATGATACTCGCCATCTTAAAAAGTATAAGCATGAACTGCAAAATTTTAGGAATAGAGGTTGGGAATTGATAGAAAGTGGTTCTTGTTTGATTCTTCGTAAATCATCTTCAGATATACTTCCAGAGGATCAAGTCTATATGAGTAAGGACCTCAGGTGGGAAGTTATGCGGTCTAGACTTCGTTCCTGTACAGCTGCTTTCTCGGGCGGTCTTGTTGTTTGCATGAGTCTATTTCGAGAAGATCTTTCTATGTCTTTCTTTATTATTTTTCTTTTATATGCTTGCTTAATTTCTTATCTGATCTATAGATATTACAGACTTAAAAGGAAATACCAAGTAGATGAAAGGTAAGTTTCTAGGTCTTCAGACTGATTTTTAGCACTCTTTATAAAAGAGTGCTAATTTTTTGAGTTTTTGTCTTGACATTCTCTTCTAAGGGTGTATAATAGAATCATGAGTTAGCACTTGGATATGCAGAGTGCTAATCGATCGGACAGAGAGGAGTGATGAGATGGTTACAGAGCGTCAGCAGGATATTTTAAATCTGATTATTGACATCTTTACCAAAACGCACGAACCTGTCGGATCCAAAGCTTTGCAAGAGTCCATCAACTCTAGCAGTGCAACCATTCGTAATGATATGGCGGCTCTAGAAAAGCAAGGTTTGCTTGAGAAGGCGCATACTTCAAGCGGTCGGATGCCAAGTGTTGCTGGTTTTCAGTACTATGTGAAACACTCACTGGATTTTGACCGATTAGCTGAAAATGAGGTCTATGAGATTGTCAAAGCCTTTGATCAGGAATTCTTCAAATTGGAGGATATTCTACAAGAGGCAGCTAATGTCTTGACAGACTTAAGTGGCTGCACAGTTGTAGCGCTAGATGTTGAGCCGAGCAGGCAACGGTTGACAGCCTTTGATATCGTTGTTTTGGGACAACATACCGCTCTTGCAGTTTTTACACTTGATGAGTCGCGAACGGTTACCAGTCAGTTTCTGATTCCAAGGAACTTCTTGCAGGAGGATTTGCTGAAACTGAAGGCAATCATTCAGGAACGTTTCCTCGGTCACACCGTTCTAGATATTCACTACAAGATTCGGACGGAGATTCCGCAGATTATCCAGCGTTACTTCACAACGACGGACAATGTCATCGATCTCTTTGAACACATCTTTAAGGAAATGTTCAACGAAAACATTGTGGTGGCTGGTAAGGTCAATCTCTTGAATTTTGCAAATCTAGCAGCTTATCAGTTCTTTGACCAACCACAGAAAGTGGCTCTGGAAATTCGTGAGGGTCTGCATGAAGAACAGATGCAAAATGTCCGTGTTGCAGACAGTCAAGAATCCTGTCTCGCTGACCTAGCAGTGATTAGCAGTAAATTCCTCATCCCTTATCGAGGATTTGGAATTCTTGCCATTATCGGTCCAGTTAATCTGGATTACCAGCAATTGGTTAATCAACTCAATGTTGTCAATCGAGTACTAACTATGAAACTCACAGATTTCTATCGATATTTGAGTAGTAATCATTATGAGGTGAGTTGAACATGAAATTACATAAATTCCTAAAAAGGAGGCGAAAAATGTCTGAGGAAACAAAAAACGAAGAAGTAAAAGAAGAGGAAGTTGTTGAAACAACTGAAGAAACAACTCCTGAAAAGTCAGAGCTAGACTTGGCAAATGAACGTGCGGATGAGTTCGAAAACAAATACCTTCGCGCTCATGCAGAAATGCAAAATATCCAGCGCCGTGCCAATGAAGAGCGTCAAAACTTGCAACGCTATCGTAGCCAGGACTTAGCAAAAGCAATCTTACCATCGCTCGACAACCTAGAACGTGCACTCGCAGTTGAAGGTTTGACAGATGATGTGAAGAAAGGCTTGGAGATGGTGCAAGAAAGCTTGATTCATGCTTTGAAAGAAGAAGGGATCGAAGAAATCGTAGCTGATGGAGAATTTGACCATAATTACCATATGGCCATCCAAACTCTCCCAGCAGACGATGAACACCCAGTAGACACCATCGCCCAAGTCTTCCAAAAAGGCTACAAACTCCATGACCGCATTCTACGCCCAGCCATGGTGGTAGTCTATAACTAGGCAATTCTGACGGTTGCTGAAGCAACTCGTCAGAAAACGGCAATCGCTATGGCGTTTGCCTAGCCTCCTTACTAACTCGTCGTCGAAATAAAATCGATTTCGACTTCTCGTGTCGCAACATAAATACATTGAAATCTTGTCCGAAACGACAATAAACTATGAAGAAAGATAAGAAAGCAGTTCAGCTTTGCAATAGTGAGCGAAGTGAACAAAAGATGATACTCTTCGCCGTGGCGCTATTTGCGCAAACTTTGAGACCTTAGGCTCAAAGTTTAGTCAAAGAGATTGACGAAGTCAAGCTCTGACGGCGCCGCCACTTAAGAAGAGTATCAAAAAGAAAAAATAACAAGGAGAAAAACACATGTCTAAAATTATCGGTATTGACTTAGGTACAACAAACTCAGCAGTTGCAGTTCTTGAAGGAACTGAAAGCAAAATCATCGCAAACCCAGAAGGAAACCGTACAACTCCATCTGTAGTCTCATTCAAAAACGGCGAAATCATCGTTGGTGATGCTGCAAAACGTCAAGCAGTAACAAACCCAGATACAGTCATCTCTATCAAATCTAAAATGGGAACTTCTGAAAAAGTTTCTGCTAACGGTAAAGAATACACTCCACAAGAAATCTCAGCTATGATTCTTCAATACTTGAAAGGTTACGCTGAAGATTACCTTGGTGAAAAAGTAACTAAAGCAGTTATTACAGTTCCAGCTTACTTTAACGATGCTCAACGTCAAGCAACTAAAGACGCTGGTAAAATCGCTGGTCTTGAAGTAGAACGTATCGTCAACGAACCAACTGCAGCAGCCCTTGCTTACGGTTTGGACAAGACTGACAAAGAAGAAAAAATCTTGGTATTCGACCTTGGTGGTGGTACATTTGACGTATCTATCCTTGAATTGGGTGACGGTGTCTTCGATGTATTGTCAACTGCAGGGGACAACAAACTCGGTGGTGACGACTTTGACCAAAAAATCATCGACCACTTGGTAGCAGAATTCAAGAAAGAAAACGGTATTGACTTGTCTACTGACAAGATGGCAATGCAACGTTTGAAAGATGCGGCTGAAAAAGCTAAAAAAGACCTTTCTGGTGTAACTTCAACACAAATCAGCTTGCCATTCATCACTGCTGGTGAAGCTGGACCTCTTCACTTGGAAATGACTTTGACTCGTGCGAAATTTGACGATTTGACTCGTGACCTTGTTGAACGTACAAAAGTTCCAGTTCGTCAAGCCCTTTCAGATGCAGGTTTGAGCTTATCAGAAATCGACGAAGTTATCCTTGTTGGTGGTTCAACTCGTATCCCAGCCGTTGTAGAAGCTGTTAAGGCTGAAACTGGTAAAGAACCAAACAAATCAGTAAACCCTGATGAAGTAGTTGCTATGGGTGCTGCTATCCAAGGTGGTGTCATCACTGGTGATGTCAAAGACGTTGTCCTTCTTGACGTAACACCATTGTCACTTGGTATCGAAACAATGGGTGGAGTATTTACAAAACTTATCGACCGCAACACAACTATTCCAACATCTAAATCACAAGTCTTCTCAACTGCAGCAGACAACCAACCAGCCGTTGATATCCATGTTCTTCAAGGTGAACGCCCAATGGCAGCAGATAACAAGACTCTTGGACGTTTCCAATTGACTGATATCCCAGCTGCTCCTCGTGGAATTCCTCAAATCGAAGTAACATTTGACATCGATAAGAACGGTATCGTGTCTGTTAAGGCTAAAGACCTTGGAACTCAAAAAGAACAAACTATTGTTATCCAATCTAACTCAGGTTTGACTGATGAAGAAATCGACCGCATGATGAAAGATGCAGAAGCTAACGCTGAAGCAGATAAGAAACGTAAAGAAGAAGTTGACCTTCGTAACGAAGTTGACCAAGCAATCTTTGCGACTGAAAAGACAATCAAGGAAACTGAAGGAAAAGGCTTCGATGCAGAACGTGATGCTGCCCAAGCTGCCCTTGATGACCTTAAGAAAGCGCAAGAAGACAACAACTTGGACGAAATGAAAGCAAAACTCGAAGCATTGAACGAAAAAGCTCAAGGACTTGCTGTTAAACTCTACGAACAAGCCGCTGCAGCCCAACAAGCTCAAGCAGGAGCAGAAGGCGCACAAGCAACAGGAAATGCAGGCGATGACGTCGTAGATGGAGAGTTTACGGAAAAATAAGATGCAAAGCCCGTTAAAACCTCACAGTGAAAATAGGAAATCTGACGCATAAACTTTAGTTTCTAGAAAGATTTGCACCTAAAGGTAGCCATATCTGTAATTCGCTAAAGCGAAAACAGCTACGTCTCTTTTTCACCAAGAGGTTAGGGCGTGCTCAATTCAGCATTACTAGTTTAATTTTTAAAACTTGAATGTCGTAATGATAAAAAGAAATCCAGAGGTTGCAACCCAGCCTCTGTTTTTCGGTAAAATAGAGGGTGTAGCTTATGAAAAAAGTACTTTGTATCCTTTATCCCAATTTTTCTCTTTATGAGATAGCCACTTTAACAAGTACTTTAGCTCTGTCTTTTGACATCACGATTGATTATGTAGCTTCAGATTATTCGATGGTGGTCTCTGAAGATGGCTTGCCTTGTTTACCTACAAAAACATTGGATCAAGTACGTATAGAAGAGTATTCTTGTGTGATTTTGCCAGGAATGGTAAATATAGTTCCTGCTCTACAGGATGAAAAATTAAATTCGTTTTTGAGGGGACTCGGCAAGCAGAATATCTTAATTGCAGCAATTTCTTCAGCGCCCCTTTTATTGGCAAAAGCAGGTTTGCTGAACGATACAAAATTTACAGGTGGGATTTGGCAAAACTTCTTTGACTATTTTGAATTTCTTCCACGTGAGAATTTCCAACCCAAACTGGTTGTGCAAGATAAAAATATCATTACGGCTATAGGCTTTGCACATCAAAAATTTGCAAGAAAAGTGATTCTTGGTCTAGGTTTGGCAGAAAATACTGACAACTATTTTAAAGAACAGAACGAATATTCAGAAGAGGACTTGATTTTTACTCTATCGGACAAAGAGTTTGATGAAGTGAAACAGAGTATAGAAAATGCCATCTAATGATTTACTTATAAATTATAGAAAGGAATAAGGGTGTTCGTAATTGAACTCGAGCGGAAAGCTTGGAAATTAGATAAACCTCCTAAGAAATCAGGATTTCTTGTCGGTTTCCTAAATTTCAGTCGCTTTCTGTTCGCTCTTAGTATCTTGTATGAACAATACTGAATTTTATGATCGTCTGGGGGTGTCAAAAAACGCTTCGGCAGACGAGATCAAAAAGGCTTATCGTAAGCTTTCCAAAAAATATCACCCAGATATCAACAAGGAGCCTGGCGCTGAGGAAAAATACAAGGAAGTTCAAGAAGCCTATGAGACTTTGAGTGATGACCAAAAACGTGCAGCCTACGACCAGTATGGGGCTGCGGGTGCCAACGGTGGCTTTGGTGGTGCTGGCGGTTTTGGTGGCTTTGACGGAGCAGGTGGCTTCGGTGGTTTTGAGGATATCTTCTCAAGTTTCTTTGGCGGAGGCGGAGCTTCGCGCAATCCAAACGCTCCTCGTCAAGGGGATGACCTCCAGTATCGTGTGAATTTGACTTTTGAAGAAGCTATCTTTGGAACGGAAAAAGAAGTTAAATACAATCGTGAAGCCAGCTGTCGTACATGTAATGGATCTGGTGCTAAACCAGGAACAAGTCCAGTCACTTGTGGACGCTGTCATGGCGCTGGTGTCATTAATGTCGATACGCAGACTCCGCTTGGTATGATGCGCCGCCAAGTAACCTGTGATGTCTGTCATGGTCGCGGAAAGGAAATCAAAGATCCATGTACAACTTGTCACGGAACAGGTCATGAAAAACAAGCCCATAGCGTACATGTGAAAATCCCTGCTGGTGTGGAAACAGGCCAACAAATCCGCCTAGCTGGTCAAGGTGAAGCAGGCTTTAACGGTGGACCTTATGGTGACTTGTACGTGGTGGTTTCTGTAGAAGCAAGCGATAAGTTTGAACGTGAAGGAACAACTATTTTCTATAAGTTGAATCTCAATATTGTCCAAGCAGCTCTTGGGGATACTGTGGAAATTCCAACCGTGCATGGCGATGTTGAATTGGTCATCCCAGAAGGAACTCAGACAGGTAAGAAATTCCGTCTACGTGGCAAGGGAGCACCGAGCCTTCGTGGTGGTGCTGTTGGTGACCAATACGTTACTGTCAATGTCGTAACTCCGACAGGCTTGAACGACCGCCAAAAAGCTGCTCTTAAAGAATTCGCAGCTGCAGGTGACTTGAAAGTCAATCCAAAGAAAAAAGGCTTCTTTGACCATATAAAAGATGCCTTTGAAGGTGAATAAAGTAAAAAGAGCCGATTGGCTCTTTTTTGTGTTATCTTTGAAAATTTAGCGTCGAAAAATCATTTTCCAGTTAGCCTACTATGTATACTTTTGAGTGAGCAAGCCAGCTTCATCCATCTCCTGAATGAGTTGCTTGATTTCCGCTTCTTTACCTGGCTTAACGGTGACGGTATCAATGTGTTTAATCGCCGAATTCTCCTGAATATCCACTAAAGTCAAAGCTTTTTCATAGAATGCAATTCCCTTTTTTAGACTTTCCTGATCATTCCAAAAGAGAATTGAGTAATTAGGATTAAATTTCTTTCCGATTTCTTGGAGATACTTCTCGCTTTCTTTCTCTAAAAACTGCAATAAACCATGATTGAACAAGTTATCCCCTACTTTATAGTATGAAATCTCTCCTGTTTGTAGGACATAGACTTCGAGTCGGTTTTTGGTGAGTTTTGGACTTGCTTTTAGGACGGGGTGAGTATTGATAACCTCATCTGAGAAAGTAACATAAAAATGTAAGCCTCCACCCTCGAATTGATAGTGTCCATTTGATTCTACTTTCTTAGGAGGCATGTCAAGGGAGATAAAGATTTGTTTTAAGGCTTCATTCCCCTCACGGATGTCACTTGGTGAAGCCTTGAAAAGATTCATCAGTAGTAGAAATGCTAGGGTCGCAAGAAGGCAGAGACAGCCACAAGGGATCGCGATGACCTTCGCTAGAACTTTTAAAAACTGTTTCATTTTCACTCCCTCCCTTTTCTGTTCGAATCTAGTAACCCAAAATGGATTTAAGGAAAGTTGGAGGATTTATTATTCTTGTTTTTCTTCTTGGAGGATCGCCATTCTGGTTTGGAAATCTTTTTCCAAGACTTTGAATTTATAGGTTAAATCTTTTTGGTATTCCTTGATAAGGGCTTTTTGTTGGTCGATGATTTGTAGGCTGTTTTGGATGACATCCAAATCCTCCTTAATGGCTTCGACACGGTCGCTAGTATCCATAAATTCCTCTGTGATGGCTTGGCGATTTTTCATGACAAAATAACTTCCAGCTGCAGCTCCTGCAAATAGCAGTAGATTTGATAGTTTCATGGTATCTCCCTAAGCATTTCTAATAGTTTCAGCGACTTGAGCAAGTTTGTCAAAGTCAGGTTCGTGGGCGATAAAGTCAATCTTGAGGTCATCTTCTGCACCGTAGCGAGGTACGAGATGCACGTGAGTATGAAAGACTGTTTGACCAGCAACTTCCTCACAGTTGGCGATGATGTTCATTCCGGCAGCCTTGGTAGCCTTCATGATTTTTTGAGCCACTGTTGGTACTTGGGCAAAGAGTTGGCTAGCGCTGGCAGCGTCCATCTCCAAAAGATTGCGGTAGTGCTCTTTTGGCACGACTAAGGTGTGTCCAGGCGTTACTTGAGAGATATCAAGAAAGGCAAGAACCTGCTCATCCTCGTATACTTTTGAAGCAGGAATCTCCCCTGCGATGATCTTACAAAAAATGCAATCTGACATAAAATCCACCTCTACTGTATTGAATTTTGATATAATATAGCTACATTATACCAGATTCGGAGAAAATATGTTAGAAATTAAAAACCTGACAGGAGGCTATGTTCACGTTCCTGTCTTGAAAGATGTGTCCTTTACAGTTGAAAGTGGGCAGTTGGTCGGTTTGATTGGCCTCAACGGTGCTGGGAAATCAACGACAATCAATGAGATTATTGGACTGTTGACACCTTACAGTGGAGAAATCAAGATTAATGGCCTCACCCTGAGAGAAGATGCGACCAGCTATCGCAAGCAGATTGGCTATATCCCAGAAACGCCTAGTCTGTATGAGGAATTGACCCTCAGAGAACATATTGAAACGGTTGCCATGGCCTATGGTATTGAGCAAAATGTGGCTTTTGAGCGAGTAGAATCTTTGTTAAAAATGTTCCGTCTGGATCAAAAATTAGACTGGTTTCCAGTGCATTTTTCCAAAGGAATGAAGCAGAAGGTCATGATTATCTGTGCTTTTGTGGTGGATCCGAGCCTCTTTATCGTTGATGAGCCTTTCCTTGGGCTCGATCCGCTGGCCATTTCTGACTTGATTCAGCTTCTAGAAGTAGAAAAGCAAAAAGGTAAGTCTATCCTCATGAGTACCCATGTGCTAGACTCGGCGGAAAAGATGTGTGACACCTTTGTCATTCTCCACAAGGGGGAGGTGCGGGCTCAGGGGAACCTCCAGCAACTCCGTGAAGCCTTTGACATGCCTGAAGCGAGTTTGAATGACATTTACTTGGCTCTGACCAAAGAGGAGGAGCTATGAAAGACTTGTTTTTAAAGAGAAAGCAGGTCTTTCGCAAGGAGTGTGTCGGTTATCTGCGCTATGTTCTCAATGACCACTTTGTCTTGTTCCTGCTGGTTCTCATCGGTTTTCTAGCCTACCAGTATAGTCAACTTTTGCAAAATTTTCCTGAAAATCACTGGCCTATTCTTTTGTTTTTGGGGATTGTCTCTGCCTTGCTTTTAGCTTGGGGAGGAATCGCGACCTACATGGAAGTACCTGACAAACTCTTTCTCTTAGTCAGTGAAGAGGAGGTTAAGTCTCACCTCAAAGGGCAGACGATGCGCTCACTGATCTTTTGGCTCTTTGTCCAAAGCCTTTTCTTGCTTTTATTTGCGCCCTTATTTTTAGCCATGGGCTATGGTTTGCCAGTCTTCCTCATCTATCTGCTTTTACTGGGAGCTGGGAAATATCTCCTCTTTCGCCAAAAAGCCAGTAAATTTTTTACTGAGACTGGTCTCGACTGGGACTATGTGATCTCTCAAGAAAGCAAGCGCAAGCAAGTCTTGCTTCGTTTCTTTGCTCTCTTTACTCAGGTCAAGGGCGTTTCAAATAGTGTCAAACGTCGCGTTTATCTGGATTTCATCCTTAAAGCAGTTCAGAAAGTGCCGAGCAAGATTTGGCAAAACCTCTATCTCCGTTCTTACCTGCGAAATGGAGACCTCTTTGCCCTTAGTCTCCGTCTGCTCTTGCTTTCCTTGTTAGCGCAGGTCTTTATCGAGCAAGCTTGGATCGCGGCAGCAGTGGTGGTTCTATTTAACTACCTCTTGCTATTTCAGTTACTGGCCCTCTATCATGCCTTTGACTATCAGTATTTGACCCAGCTCTTTCCACTAGAAAAACGGGAGAAAGAAAAGGGATTGAAACAGATTGTAGTCGGTGTGGGAAGTGCAGTTCTTTTGTTGGAGCTGCTAGTCGGAGCAGTGGTTTTTCAAGAAAAAACAGCCTTGTTGGTTCTTGTAGGGGCTAGTCTCTTCCTACAATTGTTTTATTTGCCTTACCAACTAAAAAGACTGGTTGACGAATAGACCAAAAACTAGTAGAATAGTAAGGAAACTTTATACGGAGGAAAGAAATGGACTTGGGTGATAATGAGCTAACGCTGACCCCTATCCCTGGGAAGAGCGGCAAGGCTTATATGGGAAGCTACCCTGATGGGAAGCGCGTCTTTGTAAAAATGAACACCTCTCCAATCCTACCTGGCCTAGCCAGAGAACAAATCGCTCCTCAATTACTATGGACTCGTCGTTTGCCAGATGGTCGTGATATGTGTGCCCAGGAATGGTTGACGGGTAAAATCTTGACACCGCACGATATGAATCGCAAGCAGATCATCAATATCTTGACACGTCTTCACCGCTCACGTCCCTTGATGAAGCAGTTGAGCCGTTTGGGATATACCATGGAGACGCCAGTAGACTTGTTGCAGTCTTGGAGGCAGGAAGCACCCGAAGTCTTGAAACGACATCAGTACTTAAACTCGGTGATTGATGATTTGCGCAGGACGGTTCCAGGTTTTAGAGAAGACCATGCAACGATTGTGCATGGGGATCTTCGCCATAGTAATTGGATTGAGACAGAGAGTGGGCTTGTTTATCTAGTGGATTGGGATTCGGTTCGTCTGACGGACCGTATGTTTGATGTAGCGCATATGCTGTGTCATTATATTCCAGAGCAACATTGGCATGATTGGCTAACTTATTACGGTTATAAGTACAATCAGACAGTGTTAGATAAATTGTATTGGTATGGTCAGTATTCTTACTTGAGCCAGATTGCCAAATACTTTGTAAATCAAGATTTAGACAATGTAAACCGGGAGATTTACGCCTTGCGCGTCTTCCGTGACAAGTATGGAAAGAAGAGATGAGAGTTAGAAATCGTAAAGGGGCGACAGAATTACTAGAGGCTAATCCTCAGTATGTGGTCCTCAATCCCTTGGAAGCTAAAGGGAAATGGCGAGACTTGTTTGGAAATGATCATCCTATTCATGTAGAGGTTGGAAGTGGGAAAGGGGCCTTTGTATCTGGAATGGCCAAGCAAAATCCTGACATCAACTACATCGGGATTGACATCCAAAAGTCGGTATTGAGTTATGCCTTAGACAAGGTACTTGAAGTTGGAGTTCCCAACATCAAATTGCTGTGGGTAGATGGTTCAGATTTGACTGACTATTTCGAAGACGGTGAGATTGATCGTCTCTACCTAAACTTTTCAGATCCCTGGCCTAAAAAACGCCACGAAAAACGTCGTTTGACTTACAAGAGTTTCTTGGATATCTTCAAGCGTATTTTACCTGAGAATGGGGAAATCCATTTCAAGACAGACAATCGTGGCTTGTTTGAGTACAGTCTAGTGAGCTTTTCTCAGTATGGCATGAAGCTCAATGGTGTTTGGCTGGACCTGCATGCCAGTGGTTTTGAAGGCAATGTCATGACGGAATATGAGCAAAAATTCTCCAGCAAAGGTCAAGTGATTTACCGAGTTGAGGCAGAATTTTAAGAAATAGCTTGAAAATCAGCCGTTTGAGTGCTTATACTTTACATAAATTGACAAACGTGCTATACTGATAGTAAGAATATGAGAAAGAGAGGCGGGGAAATATCTTCGCCTCTTGCTTATGAGGAGGTGGACGCAATCGCAACAATCGTAGAATTAGTCAGAGAAGTTGTAGAACCTGTCATTCAAGCACCTTTCGAACTCGTAGATATCGAGTATGGAAAGATTGGCAGTGACATGATTCTCAGTATTTTTGTAGATAAACCTGAAGGAATTACCTTGAACGACACGGCAGATTTGACAGAAATTATCAGTCCTGTCCTAGACACTATCAAGCCTGATCCCTTCCCAGAACAATATTTCCTAGAAATCACCAGTCCAGGCTTGGAACGTCCTTTGAAAACCAAGGATGCTGTCGCTGGAGCAGTTGGGAGATACATTCATGTCGGGCTCTACCAAGCCATCGATAAGCAAAAGGTCTTTGAAGGAACCTTGGTATCCTTTGAAGAGGATGAGTTGACTATGGAGTATATGGACAAGACACGTAAGAAAACCGTCCAAATTCCATACAGTTTAGTATCAAAAGCACGTTTAGCAGTTAAACTATAGAAAAGAAAGGATAGCTTTTGAGGATTCAAAAGTGAAGAAAACATGAGTAAAGAAATGCTAGAGGCCTTCCGCATTTTGGAAGAAGACAAGGGAATCAAAAAAGAAGACATCATCGACGCAGTAGTAGAGTCGCTTCGTTCCGCTTATCGCAGACGCTATGGTCAATCTGATAGCGTAGCCATCGACTTCAATGAAAAGACAGGTGACTTTACAGTTTATACTGTTCGTGAAGTTGTTGATGAAGTATTTGATAGCCGTTTGGAAATCAGCTTGAAAGATGCCCTTGCCATTAATTCAGCCTATGAGCTTGGTGACAAAATCAAGTTTGAGGAAGCACCAGCTGAGTTTGGTCGTGTAGCAGCCCAATCTGCCAAGCAAACCATCATGGAAAAAATGCGCAAGCAAACACGTGCCATTACCTACAATACTTACAAAGAGCATGAGCAAGAAATCATGTCTGGTACAGTAGAAAGATTTGACAACCGCTTTATTTATGTCAACCTTGGCAGCATCGAAGCCCAATTGTCAAAACAAGACCAAATCCCTGGAGAGGTGTTTGCTTCCCATGACCGTATCGAAGTCTACGTTTACAAGGTTGAAGACAACCCTCGTGGTGTCAATGTCTTTGTTAGCCGTAGCCATCCAGAAATGATCAAACGTTTGATGGAGCAAGAAATTCCAGAAGTCTATGATGGAACTGTTGAAATCATGAGCGTAGCTCGTGAAGCTGGTGACCGTACGAAAGTTGCCGTTCGTAGCCACAATCCAAACGTGGACGCTATCGGGACAATCGTTGGACGTGGTGGTGCTAATATCAAGAAAATCACTAGCAAATTCCACCCAGCTCGTTACGATGCTAAGAGCGACCGCATGATTCCTGTCGAAGAAAATATTGACGTTATTGAGTGGGTAGCGGATCCAGCTGAGTTTATCTACAATGCCATCGCACCTGCAGAGGTTGACCAAGTTATCTTTGATGAAAACGACAGCAAACGTGCCTTGGTCGTTGTGCCTGATAACAAGCTTTCTCTTGCTATCGGTCGTCGTGGACAAAACGTTCGCTTGGCGGCTCACTTGACGGGTTACCGTATCGATATCAAGTCTGCCAGTGAGTTTGAAGCTATGGAAGAAGCAGGTCAAGTGGATTACGCAGCTGCAGACGAATTGATCGAAGAATAAAAGCTGCTAGAGGAGGGAAAGATGAAAATAAGAAAAATCCCTTTGCGCAAGTCTGTTGTATCCAACGAAGTGATTGATAAGCGTGATTTGCTCCGTATTGTCAAGAACAAAGAAGGACAGGTCTTTATCGATCCGACAGGCAAGGCCAATGGCCGTGGCGCTTATATCAAGCTAGACAATGCAGAAGCCCTAGAGGCAAAAAAGAAGAAAGTCTTTAACCGCAGCTTTAACATGGAAGTTGAAGAAAGCTTTTATGACGAGTTGATCGCTTATGTTGATCACAAAGTGAAAAGAAGAGAGTTAGGACTTGAATAAGCAAAAGATAAGCAATCTCTTGGGACTTGCTCAGCGAGCAGGACGGGTCATATCGGGTGAGGAATTGGTGGTCAAGGCTATCCAAGACCAGAAAGCCAAGCTAGTCTTTCTAGCCCATGATGCTGGCCCTAATCTAACCAAGAAGATTCAAGATAAAAGTGACTATTATCAAGTAGAAGTTATAACCGTGTTTTCAACACTGGAATTAAGCATAGCAGTCGGAAAATCGAGAAAGGTTTTGGCTGTGACCGATGCTGGATTTACAAAGAAAATGAGGTCTCTTATGGAATAGAAGAGGAGGACATGATTTGTCTAAGAAAAGATTGTACGAAATCGCAAAAGAACTTGGAAAAGAAAGTAAAGAAGTTGTAGCGCGTGCAAAAGAGTTGGGCTTGGATGTAAAAAGCCACTCATCGAGCGTGGAAGCTGCTGCTGCTGAACAAATCGCAGCTAGCTTTAAACCTGCTGCTCCGAAAGCAGAAGAAAAACCTGCGACACCAAAAGCAAGTGTAGAAAAGAAAGCAGAAAAGTCTGTATCAGCTAAACCAGTAGCCGCTAAGGAAGAAAGCAAATCAGCTACACCTGCAGCTCCTAAGGAAGAAAAAGTAGTGGCCGCAAGACCACAGAGTCGAAACTTCAAGGCGGAGCGTGAGGCGCGTGCCAAAGAGCAGGCAGAACGACGCAAACAAAACAAGGGCAACAACCGTGACCAACAACAAAACGGCAACCGTCAGAAAAACGACGGCCGTAATGGTGGCAAACCTGGTCAAGGGAACCGCGAAAATCGCCGATTCAACGATCAAGGGAAAAAACCACAAGGTCAAGGAAATCGTGGCAATGATCGCCGTCAGCAACAAGACTTCCAGCCCAAGCAAGTTGGCCCACGTGTTGACTTTAAAGCCCGTGCAGCAGCCCTAAAAGCAGAGCAAAATGCAGAATACGCACGATCAAGCGAGGAGCGCTTCAAACAATCGCAAGCTGCCAAAGAAGCCTTGGCTCAAGCTAACAAACGCAAGGAGCCAGAGGAAATCTTTGAAGAAGCTGCTAAGCTAGCTGAACAAACGCAGCCAGCCGTAACAGTAGCTCCTGTAGCTAAGGAAGCGCCAGTGGATACACGTCGTAAAAAACAAGCTCGACCAGACAAAGAACGTGATGATTATGATCACGAAGAAGATGGTCCTAGAAAACAACAAAAGAATCGAAGTAGTCAGAATCAAGTGAGAAATCAAAGAAATAGTAACTGGAATAACAACAAGAAAAATAAAAAAGGGAACAAGCAAAACAACCGTAACCAGGCTCCAAAACCTGTTACAGAGCGTAAGTTCCACGAATTGCCAACAGAATTTGAGTATACAGATGGTATGACTGTTGCGGAAATCGCAAAACGTATCAAACGTGAACCAGCAGAAATCGTTAAGAAACTCTTTATGATGGGTGTGATGGCCACACAAAACCAATCCTTGGATGGGGAAACAATTGAACTCCTCATGGTGGATTACGGTATCGAAGCCAAACAAAAGGTTGAAGTGGATAATGCCGACATCGAACGATTCTTTGTCGAGGATGGCTATCTTAATGAAGATGAATTGGTTGAGCGTCCACCAGTTGTAACCATCATGGGACACGTTGACCATGGTAAAACAACCCTCTTGGATACCCTTCGTAACTCTCGTGTTGCGACAGGTGAAGCAGGTGGTATCACTCAGCATATTGGTGCCTACCAAATCGTGGAAAATGGCAAGAAGATTACCTTCCTTGATACACCAGGGCACGCGGCCTTTACCTCTATGCGTGCGCGTGGTGCTTCTGTTACCGATATTACCATCTTGGTCGTTGCGGCAGATGACGGGGTTATGCCTCAGACTATCGAAGCCATCAACCACTCAAAAGCGGCCAACGTTCCAATCATCGTAGCTATCAACAAGATTGATAAACCAGGTGCCAACCCAGAACGTGTTATCGGTGAATTGGCAGAGTATGGGGTTATGTCAACAGCTTGGGGTGGAGATTCTGAATTTGTTGAAATCTCAGCTAAATTCAACCAAAATATCGAAGAATTTTTGGAAACAGTCCTTCTTGTGGCTGAAATCCAAGAACTCAAGGCAGACCCAACAGTTCGTGCGATCGGTACCGTTATCGAAGCTCGCTTGGATAAAGGAAAAGGTGCGGTCGCAACCCTTCTTGTTCAACAAGGTACCTTGAATGTCCAAGATCCAATCGTTGTCGGAAATACCTTCGGTCGTGTCCGTGCTATGACCAATGACCTTGGTCGTCGTGTTAAGGTTGCAGGCCCATCAACACCAGTTTCTATCACAGGTTTGAACGAAGCGCCAATGGCGGGTGACCACTTTGCCGTTTACGAAGATGAAAAATCTGCGCGTGCAGCCGGTGAAGAGCGTGCAAAACGTGCCCTCATGAAACAACGTCAAGCTACTCAACGTGTCAGCCTTGAAAACCTCTTTGATACACTTAAAGCTGGTGAGCTTAAGTCAGTTAACGTTATCATCAAGGCCGACGTACAAGGTTCAGTTGAAGCCCTTTCTGCCTCACTTCAAAAAATTGATGTAGAAGGTGTGAAAGTTACTATCGTTCACTCGGCAGTCGGTGCTATCAACGAATCTGACGTGACGCTTGCGGAAGCTTCAAATGCCTTTATCGTTGGTTTCAATGTACGCCCTACACCACAAGCGCGTCAACAAGCGGAAGCTGACGATGTAGAAATCCGTCTCCACAGCATTATCTACAAGGTTATCGAAGAGATGGAAGAAGCTATGAAAGGGATGCTTGATCCAGAATTCGAAGAAAAAGTTATCGGTGAAGCAGTTATCCGTGAAACCTTCAAGGTGTCTAAAGTGGGAACCATCGGTGGATTCATGGTTATCAACGGTAAGGTTACCCGTGACTCTAAAGTCCGTGTCATCCGTGACGGTGTCGTTATCTATGACGGCGAACTCGCAAGCTTGAAACACTACAAAGACGACGTCAAAGAAGTTACAAACGGTCGTGAAGGTGGATTGATGATTGATGGCTACAATGATATCAAGATGGATGATGTGATTGAGGCTTATGTCATGGAAGAAATCAAGAGATAAGTTTTTTGCTCCTTTCTTAGGTGGTGAGGGACGCAAGCAAACCGATGGTTTCATTGCTTATTTTTGAGCCTAGAGTCTCAAAAATCCCCTGTGATGGGACTGATAAATCAGTTCCATCACTTTCACCACGGCGAAAGAAGCGGATGAGTTCAAATTGAACTTCGTTTCAATTTGAATTGAAAATCAAAAAGTTTAAAAATAGCTAGGTCTGCTGGCCTAGCTTTTGGTTCAAAATAGAGAAAGGAATATCATGGCAAATCATTTCCGTACGGATCGTGTGGGCATGGAAATCAAGCGTGAAGTCAATGAGATTTTGCAAAAGAAAGTCCGTGATCCGCGTGTCCAAGGTGTGACCATCACAGATGTTCAGATGCTGGGTGACTTGTCTGTTGCCAAGGTTTACTACACCATTTTGAGTAACCTTGCTTCGGATAATCAAAAAGCTCAAATCGGGCTTGAAAAAGCAACTGGTACCATCAAACGTGAACTTGGTCGCAATTTGAAATTGTACAAAATCCCAGATTTGACCTTCGTCAAAGACGAATCCATTGAATATGGAAACAAGATTGACGAGATGCTACGCAATCTGGATAAGAACTAAAAAAGAGGGGCAACCCTCTTTTTTGTTACTGGAGTGCCAGATATGACGAGGCAATAATCTGTAAAAAAGAAAGTTAAACAAATGATTTTTTTGAAAAGGCTTTATATTTTTCTTATAGTATGATATGATAAGATGTGAAAAAAAGAAATAAGGAGATTGAAATGGCTGAACAAGATCTAGCTATGCAAGTATTGGAACAAGTGGTGAAACTACCTGTTGTGAAAGTTGATCGTTCAAAATTTTTAGTGGACAAGTTTTCTAAAGAATTAGATCCGAAGGATATCTCAACATTATTGGAGCAGGGTCCTTCTAGCTTGCTATCTCAGGAAATCTTAGATAGAGTTGCTAATGCTTGTATTATGGATAATGTCTTGCTGGCCAGTGGGACCTCGGTTTTAGCAGGCCTACCTGGAGGTCTTGCCATGGCAATTACCATACCAGCAGATGTAGCTCAATTTTATGCTTTTTCATTAAAATTAGCTCAAGAATTGGGATATATTTACGGTTACGATGACCTTTGGGCTTCTCGTGATGAATTAAGTGAGGATGCTCAAAATACCCTCTTGCTATATCTTGGTGTCATGCTTGGGGTAAATGGTACAGCTGCCTTGCTTCGAGCAGGAGGTGTTGCGGTTGCTAAGCAAGTGATGAAAACTGTTCCTCAGAAAGCCTTGACAAAGACGCTCTGGTATCCAATTTTGAAAAAAGTTTTGAAAATTTTTGGTGTTAATCTGACAAAAGGAGGCCTAGCCAAAGGAATGGGGAAATTCATTCCTATCCTAGGTGGTATTATTTCAGGTGGCTTAACCTTTGCGACCATGAAACCGATGGGGGAAAGCTTGCAACAGGAGTTATCTAAATTAGTTAACTATAATGAAGAACAATATCAAGAAGACATAGAAACTATCCGAAAAGAAGCTGAAATCATCGAAGGTGAGTAATATGGGATTCATTAAAATTCTAGCCAAGACTTATGGGAATTACTTTTTTACGATGCAAGGTATAAAAGTTATGAAAACTATGAAGAAAGATGATAATATAGCAGTGGGACTAGGTAAATTGTTTCTTGCAGACAAGTTAATGGATACGGCACAGTGGCTCGCAAAACCAGAGGACAAAGAATGAAAATCTTTTTGAGTATTTTTGTTTTACTTTTTATAAAACCAATTTTAGGTCTTATTAGGCTATTTTGGGAAATTCTAAAATTTTTCTTTCAAATAATTTTTTATAAAGCTGTTTTCAAAATTATTGATTGGATATTTAGGATATTATAAAACTATGCAGGCATATAGTTAAGGGCTATTTCGTTTTCATAATATTAATAAACTTCATTACAAAGAAATAGAAATTCGTACGAAACTTAAATCACTTTTAGTGCAGAGATTTCATCTCCAAAGAGGTTACTTAAAGGCAAATGAAAGAAACTAGCAGGAACTCCACTGCTAGTTTTTTAATCTCTTCCCATATGGTATAATATAAGCAGGAAAATCATTTTAGAACATACATGGAGGTCGTCATGGACAATATCATCGATGTGTCAATTCCCGTTGCAGAAGTGGTAGACAAGCACCCGGAAGTCTTGGAAATCCTAGTGGAGCTGGGTTTTAAACCACTTGCTAATCCCTTGATGCGTAACACAGTCGGTCGCAAAGTATCGCTGAAGCAGGGTTCTAAACTTGAAGGAACTCCTATGGACAAGATTGTCCGCACACTGGAAGCGAATGGTTATGAAGTGATTGGATTAGACTAATGGCAGATGAACGGATTCATATCCTACGGGATATTTTGTTAGAATTGCACAATGGCGCCTCTCCTGAGTCAGTTCAGGAGCGTTTTGATGCGACCTTTACAGGTGTGTCAGCCATCGAGATTTCCCTCATGGAGCACGAGCTGATGAACTCAGACTCAGGTGTCACTTTTGAAGATGTCATGGAGCTCTGTGATGTCCATGCCAATCTTTTTAAAAATGCTGTTAAGGGTGTTGAAGTAGAGGATACCGAACACCCTGGCCACCCCGTTCGCGTCTTCAAGGATGAAAATCTGGCTCTCCGTGCAGCCTTGATCCGCATTCGAAGGCTGTTAGATACCTATGAGTCTATGGAAGACGAGGAAATGCTGGCAGAGATGCGCAAGGGCTTGGTCCGTCAAATGGGACTTTTAGGGCAATTTGACATCCACTACCAGCGCAAGGAAGAGCTCTTCTTTCCTATCATGGAGCGCTATGGACACGATTCACCTCCCAAAGTTATGTGGGGAGTGGATGACCAGATCAGAGAACTCTTTCAAACAGCTCTAACGACAGCCAAGTCACTACCAGAAGTTTCGATTAGCAGTGTAAAAGAAGATTTTGAAGCTTTTGCGACAGAGTTTGAAAGTATGATTTTCAAGGAAGAGTCCATCCTTCTCATGATTCTCCTCGAGTCTTTCACTCAGGATGATTGGATTCAGATTGCGGAGGAAAGTGATGCCTATGGCTATGCCATCATTCGTCCATCTGAGAAATGGGTGCCAGAGCGACAGAGTTTTGTTGAGGAAAAGAGTGCAGAGGAACCCGTACAGCTAGACACGGCTGAAGGTCAAGTGCAACAAGTTATCGATACACCAGAAGGCCAGTTCACCATTACCTTTACTCCTAAGGAAAAGGAAGCAGTGCTGGACCGCCATAGTCAACAGGCTTTTGGGAATGGCTATCTCTCGGTCGAGCAGGCCAATCTCATCCTCAATCACCTCCCTATGGAGATCACCTTCGTCAATAAAGACGATATTTTCCAGTATTACAACGACAATACACCAGCTGACGAGATGATTTTCAAACGGACGCCGTCTCAAGTCGGGCGCAATGTTGAGCTTTGTCATCCGCCCAAGTACCTAGATAAGGTGAAAGCTGTTATGCAAGGTCTTCATGAAGGGGTCAAGGACAAGTATGAAATGTGGTTCAAGTCTGAGTCCCGAGGCAAGTTTGTCCACATTACCTATGCTGCGGTACACGATGAGAACGGAGAATTTCAAGGCGTGCTGGAGTATGTTCAGGACATTCAGCCCTATCGTGAGATTGATACGGACTACTTCCGTGGATTAGAATAAGGAGAACTAATGAGTTACGAACAAGAATTTATGAAGGAATTTGAGGCCTGGGTTAATACCCAGATCATGATCAACGACATGGCGCACAAGGAAAGTCAAAAAGTCTACGAAGAGGATCAAGACGAGCGTGCCAAAGATGCTATGATTCGCTACGAGAGCCGTTTGGATGCCTATCAGTTTTTGCTGGGTAAGTTTGAAAACTTCAAAGCAGGCAAGGGTTTCCATGACTTGCCAGAGGGCTTGTTTGGTGAGAGAAACTATTAAAATGAATATCCTTTCTTGATTTTTTCCAAAAATCTTGATAGAATATCTTTATTAAATCCTTGTCAGAACAGGGATTTTTTATTGAAAGGATTTTATCATGTCAAAGAAACTCCAACGTAAAAAACAATTGCGAAATAGCCTTCGTCGTTCAGGTGCATTTTCAACTACAGTGACCAAAGTTGTAGAAGAGACCAAAAAAGTCGTGAAACACGCAGAAAAATCTGCCAGCCAAGCAGGAAAAGTTGTCTCTAAAAAAGTGGAACAAGCAGTAGAAGCAACTAAAGAACAAGCTCAAAAAGTGGCGAATTCAGTAGAAGATTTCGCGGCTACTTTGGGAGGCCTCTCGGTAGATCGTGCTAAGACTTTCTATGATGAAGGCATCAAGTCGGCTGCTGACTTTAAAAACTGGACTGAAAAAGAACTCCTTGCCTTGAAAGGAATCGGCCCAGCTACCATTAAGAAATTAAAAGAGCACGGAATCAGCTTCAAGTAATTTTTCTTGTCCCTTGCATTTCCGTGAAAAACTTGCTACAATAAAGCCATTAGAGGTGTTTTGAATCCCACATTTTACAGAAAGTGGCGGTGCTGAGAAGTCCACAAATGTGTCAAAACTGGTTGCTGATGATGAAAAATGAAATAAACAAAGATGCGGGCTTGGCCCGAAATTGGGTGGTACCGCGGATAAACACATTCGTCCCTGTCAGGTTGATGGCAGGGGCGATTTTTTGTAGAAAGCGAGGTAGAAGGATGACAAGAGCAGAGTTGCCAGAAAGAATCGAAACAGAACGTCTTCTTTTACGAGTCCGAACAGTGGCTGATGCAGAGGATATCTATGCCTACGCTAGTCTCCCAGAAGTTTCTTACCCAGCAGGTTTTCCGCCCGTCAAGACCTTAGAAGATGAGATTTATTATCTGGAGCATATCCTTCCTGAGCGCAATCAAAAGAACAATCTCCCAGCGGGCTATGGAATTGTCGTTAAAGGAACCGATAAGGTCATCGGCTCTGTTGATTTCCCTCGTCGTCACGAGGATGATGTCTTGGAGATTGGCTATATCTTACATCCAGACTATTGGGGTCTAGTTTATGTTCCAGAGGCGGCACGTGCCTTGATTGACTTAGCTTTTAAAGAACTTGATCTTCACAAGATTGAACTGACTTGCTTTGGTTATAACCTTCAAAGTCAACGAGTTGCAGAGAAACTTGGCTTTACCCTCGAAGCTCGCATAAGAGACCGCAAAGATGCCCAAGGCAACCGCTGCGATAGTCTGATATATGGCTTGCTGAAGAGTGAGTGGGAAATAGAAATTGGGAGGTGAACTGTTCGAGAATTTCGAACAGTTGGGGGAAAAGAAAAAGAGAGAGACAATGAATTATCTATTTATGGACGAAAAAGGTCCACAAAATTCCTTTAAAATTACAAAGCCATTTGATAAGCAAAATAAATTATCTTATGCTAATGATAATATGCATTCATATGTTGCTAATGTGATCCAAATTGATGAAGTAGCCTATGAAACAATTGAACGGGAATATAATCAAATTGTTGAAACTTATTTATCAAGCAGAAAACAACTCCGGCAATCATTAAAAAAGAAGAATAGAGAACTTAAAGGTTTAAATTTGTTGAAATCAAATTTTGAGTATGGAATTGCTTCTATGAAAAATAATGAAGTTCAGTTTTATTTATCCATCTTTAAGATGTTAAATAAATTCGAAGTTGATAATTTATTGCTTATGATTAGCAAGATGTCAATTATTATCTCATCGAGATTAACTAACTTCTTAAATTTTTTAGATGAAGAAACAGAATTTTCACCTTTTATTGCTAAATTTGTTTTAACCAAATATGCTGAAGTTGAAGCTTCAAAAAAAGTTATTGAAGCTTTATTGAATAAAACATTACCAACAAGACCTTTGTTGAAATTAATAAAACAGGATTTGAATAGGATAATTAATAATAATAAAGTTAATAAGAGGATGGCTCGGCAATTAGCTGTTTATCAACAACTTATTATTGCAATGGATAGGATAGTTAATAACCATAAAATTAAGTTATCTGAACCAGATTTAAAACTATCTTTCGATTGGAATAAAGTAAAGTGGGCATTGGATTTGTGGATGACTGAGCAAAGATATCCTGATGGAAATATTGAATGGGTCCTTTTCCTAGATGAAGGAATACCTAGTGACATATTTAGTAGTTTAAAGATTAATAAAATTGAAGAGTCCTGTAATTCTAGAGACTATGTTGGATTACAAATAACAGATATGATTGTTGTTTTAATTGGAAAATTGGTTTCACAAATGACTTCAGATACTAGGTATGATTTTAATAAACCTGATAAGAGGGTATTATTAAATGAGGAATATTTTAATTTAAATGAACAACAATATAACTTAGTTACAGAGTTGAATAAATTTCTTTTAGATAAAAAAACAAATTATCATTTTGTTAATGATGCTTATTTTGACGAATCTTTGTCAATTCAAGTTTATATTGGTTACATTGCATCGTTTGATAATTTTGAGCAGTATAAGTCAGTCGATTTAAGTGACCATGTTGAGTGGTATTTCCAAAATTTTGCTGAGAAATCTGAAAAAAAATATTTTGAAGGAATGCAAGGTGAAGCACTGAAAAGAGCTTGTTTTGGCAGTTTGAAAAAAAGGAATAGAAGAAGGTCTAGTCAGACCGTTATAAAAAGATAGGAGAACACACATGTCTAAAGAACTTTCACCTAAATACAATCCAGCCGAGGTTGAGGCTGGTCGTTACCAAAAATGGCTTGATGCCGATGTTTTCAAGCCTTCAGGCGATCAAAAGGCTAAGCCTTATTCTATCGTCATTCCACCACCAAACGTAACTGGTAAACTCCACCTTGGTCACGCTTGGGATACGACTCTTCAGGATATCATCATCCGTCAAAAACGCATGCAAGGTTTCGATACGCTTTGGCTTCCAGGTATGGACCACGCGGGGATTGCCACTCAGGCTAAGGTTGAGGAGCGCTTGCGTGGTGAGGGCATTAGTCGTTATGACCTCGGCCGTGAAAAATTCCTAGATAAAGTCTGGGAATGGAAAGACGAATATGCCACTACCATCAAGGAACAATGGGGCAAGATGGGGCTCTCTGTGGACTACTCTCGCGAGCGTTTCACTCTTGACGAAGGCTTGTCAAAAGCTGTTCGCAAGGTCTTTGTGGACCTTTACAAGAAAGGCTGGATCTACCGTGGTGAGTTTATCATCAACTGGGACCCAGCAGCTCGCACAGCCCTTTCTGATATCGAGGTTATCCATAAGGACGTTGAAGGTGCCTTCTACCACATGAATTACATGCTGGAAGACGGTTCACGCGCCCTTGAAGTTGCGACCACTCGTCCTGAGACCATGTTTGGGGACGTAGCTGTTGCGGTCAATCCAGAAGACCCACGCTACAAGGACTTGATCGGTAAAAACGTCATCCTTCCAATCGCTAATAAATTGATTCCAATCGTTGGAGATGAGCACGCGGATCCTGAATTTGGTACTGGTGTCGTGAAAATCACACCTGCTCACGATCCAAACGACTTCTTGGTTGGTCAACGCCATAACTTGCCACAAGTCAACGTTATGAATGACGACGGAACCATGAACGACTTGGCCTTCGAATTTGCAGGTATGGATCGTTTTGAAGCTCGTAAGGCAGTTGTTGCTAAGTTGGAAGAAATCGGTGCCCTTGTCAAAATCGAAAAACGTGTCCACAGTGTTGGTCACTCAGAACGTACAGGTGTTGTGGTTGAGCCACGCTTGTCTACGCAATGGTTCGTCAAGATGGACCAATTGGCTAAGAATGCCATTGCCAACCAAGACACAGACGACAAGGTAGAATTCTACCCACCTCGTTTCAACGATACCTTCCTCCAATGGATGGAAAATGTCCATGACTGGGTTATCTCTCGCCAGCTCTGGTGGGGTCACCAAATCCCTGCTTGGTACAATGCTGAGGGTGAAATGTACGTCGGCGAAGAAGCTCCAGAAGGTGACGGATGGACTCAGGACGAAGACGTTTTGGATACTTGGTTCAGTTCTGCCCTTTGGCCATTCTCAACCATGGGCTGGCCTGATGTCGACTCAGAAGACTTCAAACGTTACTTCCCAACTTCAACCTTGGTAACAGGTTACGACATCATCTTCTTCTGGGTGTCTCGTATGATCTTCCAATCCTTGGAATTCACTGGTCGTCAGCCATTCCAAAACGTGCTTATCCACGGTCTTATTCGTGACGAGCAAGGACGTAAGATGTCTAAATCTCTCGGTAACGGGATTGATCCTATGGATGTTATCGAGAAATACGGTGCCGATGCCCTTCGTTGGTTCCTTTCAAACGGTTCTGCACCAGGGCAAGACGTCCGCTTCTCTTACGAGAAAATGGATGCTTCATGGAACTTCATTAACAAGATCTGGAACATCTCTCGCTACATCCTCATGAACAATGAAGGATTGACCCTTGAGCAAGCAACTGCCAATGTCGAAAAAGTTACTAACAAGGAAGCTGGAAACGTCACAGACCGCTGGATTCTCCACAACCTCAATGAAACCATCGGAAAAGTCACTGAAAACTTTGATAAGTTTGAGTTTGGTGTGGCTGGACACATCCTCTACAACTTCATCTGGGATGAGTTTGCGGACTGGTACGTTGAATTGACCAAGGAAGTCCTTTATAGCGATAACGAAGAAGAGAAAGTCATCACACGTTCTGTTCTCCTTTACACCTTGGACAAGATCCTTCGCCTCCTGCACCCAATCATGCCATTCGTGACAGAGGAAATCTTTGGACAAATCTCAGAAGGCTCTATCGTTACAGCAGAATACCCAACTGTTAATCCAGCCTTTGAAGACCTTGCTGCCCACACTGGTGTAGAAAGTCTTAAAGACTTGATCCGTGCAGTACGTAATGCGCGTGCTGAAGTAAATGTAGCACCAAGCAAGCCTATCACCATCCTTGTTAAGACAAGCGATAGCGACTTGGAAGCCTTCTTTAACAGCAATGTCAACTACATCAAACGCTTCACAAATCCAGAGCACTTGGAAATCGCATCAACCATCCCTGCACCTGAACTCGCTATGTCAAGCGTCATCACAGGAGCAGAAATCTACTTGCCACTCGCAGACCTCCTCAATGTCGAAGAAGAACTGGCTCGTCTCGACAAGGAACTGGCTAAATGGCAAAAAGAACTGGATATGGTCGGCAAGAAGCTCTCTAACGAACGCTTCGTAGCCAACGCCAAACCAGAAGTCGTCCAAAAAGAACGCGACAAACAAGCCGACTACCAAGCTAAATATGATGCGACCGTAGCACGTATTGATGAGATGAAGAAGTTGGTGAAATAAACATAGAAACACGGTGATGAACCGTGTTTTTTTGGTATAATTTGAAGAGAGAAAACTTATCTCGGAGGGTATATGTTTATTTTAATCGGGATTTTCTTATTTCTATTCTCTATTAATTCGTTTATTAATGGGTGGAGAAAACTGGACATAGTGATAGTAATTGGTTATTTGTATTTGTTGTGTAAACAATCAAGTAATTTAAGTTTTACATCAATGCAAAATTTAGATATTGCTCTTATCATTATATTACTGTTTTATTCTATATCGGATGTTTTGTGGGGATTAAGAATTGTTGGATTAACCATACCTCTAGTTCGAAATATTATATTGAGGTACATTAATTTTAAGGATTATCTCGAATATAAAATTAGAATTCATATTCGAGATATAAGTGAAGTTGTCTTGCTTTTATTGCTGATAACATTAGTCTATGTTCAAGAGTTTTTCAAAGTGCCCACAGTTTCGTTTCAAAATACCAATATCGTTGAGTTAATTAGTTTTGAAATTGGAGTATTTAGCCTGTATGGTATATACGTTGGTTTTCTTCAATTTTTAACGGAAAATGATAAGGCTTATTATCTAGGAGTAAGCAAGACTAAATTCATGCTAGATAAATCAATTTGGTCAAGATTCACTCGGGCAAAATTTTTCCATATCCTTTTATTCCTTACAGTTGCAATGCCTGTTTTAAGTAATTTTATTCATCAGACAAATTATCTTGAATATATTTGGCAAGCAAGTTCAGGAATAGTAGTCATTATTTATATCTATTTACTAAAACTGAATATAAGTGTTGCTTATAATGTTTTTAGGCTAAATGCTGAAGTGATTCATAAAAAAATTCAAAACCAAGATTCGTCATCGACTGAGATGATAAAGAAATTGAGGGAATTACGGAAAACAAGTGTTGATGAGGAAATCTCTATTTATCTTCAAAGAGAAATGAAGGAGTTATTTTGGAAAGTATATAAAAAACCAGATGAATATGTCGATAATTTTGTATCTGTCTTTCTAGAAAATCGGTTTTTATTAATTGATGTAGAGGAGCGTAATGATTTTGTATATTCTATCTTTCATGAAGAATACTGGGAAAACTATAACTTAGCTTACTCAATCGATGAATATTTAGAAAAGCTTTCATCTAAGCAAATTTCTGATTTCTATAACTTCTATAGAAAGTATTGCAAATATAAATGGGAATTTTTGAAGAAATTTCAAGATAATATTTTTTCGAATACATGGAAAGAACTAATTGAGCAAGATCTTAGAGTTTTTCAAAGTCTAGAGAAAAAGGATGATACATTTGAAGTTTTACAAATTGAGAAACTTACGAGAGTATATTTGAGACAATCAAGTGATTATAAAATCAAAGAATATATATTTGAGACTCTTATTAACAATAAAACTATCAAACTAAATGTAATTGTTGATGAATTGAAGAACGAATTACACTCTATTAAGCATTCCAAAGATGAGAACGAATTACAAGTTCAAAATGAAGATTTTTTACGTTTTAAATTAAATCAGCTATTCAAGCTATACGAGAAAGGAGAGAGAGAGTTTTCTCTTCCTAAATTTAAAAAGTTGTCTTATGAGTTTGATGATAGTAAACGGAATGATTTCTATAACAGTATGTTTTATTCAGAAATTTGTTTTAATTACTTGGATAGGGAAAGAATTGAAACTTTCATCCAAAACAAAATTACAGAAGCTGAGAGTGAAGAAGAAATAAAACAAAAAAGAAGAGCTGAAAAACTTCAAAACTTAATATTAAGTATGAATGAAGAATATCGATTAGCTTTTATGTTATATCAATTGTTATATACAGATTATATAGAATGGGATGATAACATTGAATTTTATGATGCTGAGATTAAAAAATTAATGAGCTGCGGTGAAGAGCAACAAAATTACCTTTTCTATCAAGCTAAAGAAATAATCTTAAGAACAAATATTAGCCATCGTATTACAGATGAAATTTTAGATAAATTATGGACAAAACGAAATGAAAGAATAACAGGTTTTTATTGGTTTAATCAGTTTGGTAGAAGGCATCAAATGTCAGAACTTAAAATTGTATATGTTCAATGGTTATTGTCAGGTAAAAAATTTCCATTCTCAAGCAGATTTAACTTTATATATGATTCATTCAGCTTTGGTAAAGTGGTAACAAGAGCGCAGAACAGTGAAAAATGTATAAAAGTCTCTGTTAATAAATTACATTGGAAATGTGTTAGCAATAAAAAGAAAATGGATAACTTTTGTAGAGAATATTTGCTACTTACTGATAAATTAGATTCAATTTTCACAAATGATTTTTATTCGGACAAGCAAAATGATATACAATTATCAGTTGAATATCTTTTGAATACGAATAAAGTTGACCTATCAAATGTAATAGCAAACCTATCAGTATCAAGTTTATTACGCCTTGAGCAGATATTATTATTTAGGGTCCAACATAATAATGGATCTTTTAACTATACTAGTAGAACAATTTTTGATTCCATGACTTCTAACAGTCCTTTTTATTGGTCTGGTGGGGAAGGAGTATTAGAATTTTATATCCTCAAAACTATTGATAGTTTTTATCAAGATTTATATTTGGATACTCAATTTATAGAGGGGTTTAAACGGAAAATGATTTCTACTTTAAATTCTCAAAATATGATGATTGATGAGTATGTTGAAGTAATCTCACAAAAAGTTTCAATCGTAGACAGTGTTTCTAAGTTTCAAAAAGAAGAGATTATTCGTAAATTAAATGACTTGTTATACAATACTGAAACAAAGAGTAATCAGAGTAAGTTAGCTCATAAGAAAATATATAGATATAGGTAGCGATGCTAAATAGCTCTTTTTAATTTGTATAACAAACAGATAAATTTTCTTCTCTAGAAAAAGAAAGTATCAATCAGCTACATTTAGGTTAAAAAGTATAATATTTGATTATAGTTTACCTTTTTGAATGAAAATTTATAAGTAAATGATTTATTCATCTTATACTGGAAAAATCAATATTTTAGAAATCATCTTATCACATAAAAAAAACTCAGTCAATTCATGCCCGTACACCCCTACATCAACACCATCGGCTGGGTAGCAAAGAAATAAAAAGTCCTGTCACTTTCCCCCATTTAACCTTTGACTATTCCGCAAAATTATCGTACAATAAAGAGTACATGATAAAATGAGGTCAGAGTCTGTCTGCTCTGGCGATAGTAGTATAAATGAGGAGAAACGCTTTGGAATTAGAAGTATTTGCTGGGCAAGAAAAAAGTGAACTATCTATGATTGAGGTGGCGCGTGCTATCTTGGAACTTCGTGGTCGCGATCATGAGATGCATTTTAGCGATCTTGTAAATGAAATTCAAAACTACCTTGGGACATCAAACAGCGATATCCGCGAAGCCTTGCCTTTGTTCTACACAGAGTTGAACTTTGACGGTAGCTTCATCTCTCTTGGTGATAACAAATGGGGGCTTCGTTCATGGTATGGTGTGGACGAAATCGACGAAGAAATCATCGCTCTTGAAGAAAGTGACGACGATGAAGTAGCACCAAAAGCTAAGAAAAAACGTGTCAATGCCTTCATGGACGGTGATTCAGATGCTATTGACTACAATGCAGATGATCCAGAAGACGAAGATGCATACGAAGCAGATCCAGCTCTTTCATACGATGATGAAAATCCAGATGATGAGAAAAATGAAGTGGAAGCTTACGATGCGGAAATCAACGAAATCGCCCCTGATGACTTGGGTGAAGATGTAGAACTCAATGAAGAAGACGACGAGTTTTCAGACGATGACGCTGAAACGAGTGACGAAGTATAAGAAGCCTCACAGAGGAGATCAGTTTGATCTTCTCTTTTTATTTGTCGGGAGAGAGTTGATGATTTCCTTGAAATCAGAGGCTAGAAGGTGTAAAATAAAAGTAGAAAGTTGAGCATTTTTTAAAGGAGGCGCCTGCCGATGGAGTTTTGTTTAGATAAAAGTTTGTATGACTTGGGGATCAAGAATGTCGTGATTGGTATTGCTAAAAACGTGGCTCCTCACGCTGATTTGCCTCTTGCTTTTCTGAAAAAGAAAGAGGAGAGGGAGAAATGGGCGTTAGAGTGTGATGTGAAGGAAATTCAAGAATCTTCTGTTGTTCAAGGCTATACCAAAATGCTCCAGCGAGTCGGGCGTAGCGTCAAGAAGAATCCGCCAACGGTTGTCGCCCTTATTCGTAATATCCAGCATCGTGGTTCCCTTCCTCACATTAATAGTATCATCGATATCTACAATGTAGAGGCACTTTCTTCTTTGCTGGCGATTGGTGGGCATGATTTGGATAAGATTGGAGGGCAGATAGAGTTTTCTGTTAGTCAAAGGGAGGACATTTTCCTACCTATCTTGTCAACGGAGAAGCACGTTGCACAGACGGACTATGTCTATCGGGATGAAAATGGAGTTCTAGCTTGGCTGGATGTTCGCGATAGTGAACATTACAAATTTGATGAAGATACAAAAAATGCTATTTTCATCATTCAAGGGAATGAAAATACCTCGGTAGAAATGCGTTTAGAAGCGTTAGAAGAAATTGAAAAGGATTTGGCTGCTTGCATGCCTGATTTACAGTTTGAAAAGAAAGTCATTTCACTCGAAGGAAATCGCACGGTGGTTCAGGACATTTATTGAGTTTTATAGTATCCACTTTATGGTATGTAAACAAAGGAGGAGAGTGCCATGAAGTCCAATGCTTGGATTCAAATCCAAGGCAAGTGGTACTACTTAGATTCATCTGGTAAAATGCTTCGTAACACCTTCACACCTGATGACTATTACGTTGGCAGTTCAGGTGCTTGGCAGTAAGAATGAGAAGTCCTTTTCCTCTTACTAAGGGAAGGGGCTTTTTACTTGCCCTAATCCATATTTCCTCATTTGTCCTAAAACCCTTTTTGTGTTACAATGAAAGGTATGAAAGCTAAGAAATTATGGATGACTGGCTTGACTGTGGCTGGTCTAAGTGCCCTTGCTTTGGGGGCTAAAAAAGTAGCAGATAACCACAAACTCATGAAGACTCAGGAAGAGTTGACCGCTATTGTGCGGGATCTTTTCTCAGATATGGGAGAGATTGCGACACTCTATATTCAAGTCTACGAAAGTAGTCTAGAGCGACTCGTCGGAGGAGTCATTTTTGAGGATGGCCGTCATTACACCTTTGTCTATGAAAATGAAGATCTGGTCTATGAGGAGGAAGTCTTATGATAACTCCTAGTAGTATAGAAGAGCTCGCAGGTTTTGTCGAGCAGGATGGCAAGAAGGTCTTCCTTTTTGTGGCGGACTGGTGTGGCGATTGTCGTTATATCTATCCTGCCTTGCCAGAGATCGAGGAGACCAATCCAGAATTCACCTTTATTCGAGTGGATCGAGACCAGTATCTGGATCTGGCCAAACTCTGGGATGTGTACGGGATTCCTAGCCTTGTTGTGCTAGAAAAGGACAAGGAAGTCGGCCGTTTTGTAAATCGTGACCGTAAAAGCAAGGAACAAATTAATGACTTTTTAGCAGGACTGAAATAGGAGAAAAAGAAACAATGATTTTTACATATAACAAGGAACATGTCGGCGATGTCCTTATGATCATCGTGAAAAACAGCGGAGATGCCAAACTGGATGTGGAGCGTAAAGGCAAGGTAGCCCGTGTGTTCCTCAAAGAAAATGGAGAAACAGTGGCGTGGAATATTTTCGAAGTTTCAAGTTTGTTTGAAATTGCAGAGCGCGGTCAAGTCTTTTTATCAGATGAGCAAGTAGCACGTTTGAACCAAGAATTGCAGGCGGAAGGCTTTACAGAAGAAATTGTTAATGATAAGGAACCTAAGTTTGTTGTCGGTGAGATTGTCGACATGGTAGCTCATCCAGATAGTGACCACCTCAATATCTGCCAAGTTGCAGTCGCAAGTGACAAGACAGTGCAAATTGTTGCAGGGGCTCCCAATGCGCGTCTTGGGTTGAAAACCATTGTAGCTCTCCCGGGAGCTATGATGCCCAAAGGAAACCTCATTTTCCCAGGCGAACTTCGCGGTGAAAAGAGTTTTGGCATGATGTGCAGCCCTCGTGAATTGCATTTGCCAAATGCTCCGCAAAAACGTGGGGTTATTGAATTATCAGAAGACCAAGTTGTCGGAACTCCATTTGACCCAGCCAAACACTGGACGGCCTAGGAAATTGTCGGTATTTGATAGACCAGATAGAGGGGGATAAGATGGCGAGAAATGTAGTGATTACAGGAGCGACCTCAGGAATCGGTGAAGCGATTGCGCGTGCTTATCTGGAGCAGGGGGAGAATGTCGTTCTAACAGGGCGACGGACAGACAGACTAGAGACTCTCAAGTCAGAGTTTGCAGAAACTTTTCCAAATCAAACAGTTTGGACCTTTCCACTGGATGTGACGGATATGACTATGGTCAAGACTGTCTGCTCTGATATTTTGGAAACGATAGGGCAGATTGATATCTTGGTCAATAACGCTGGACTAGCTCTTGGCTTGGCTCCCTATCAGGACTATGAAGAGTTGGATATGCTGACCATGTTGGATACCAATGTCAAAGGTTTGATGGCAGTCACTCGCTGTTTCTTGCCAGCAATGGTAAAAGCCAATCAGGGACATATCATCAACATGGGGTCAACCGCAGGAATTTATGCCTATGCGGGTGCAGCTGTTTATTCAGCCACCAAGGCTGCTGTCAAGACTTTTTCAGATGGGCTTCGGATTGATACGATTGCAACGGATATCAAGGTGACAACTATTCAACCGGGGATTGTCGAAACAGATTTCTCTACAGTTCGTTTTCATGGTGATAAAGAGCGTGCTGCGACCGTCTATCAGGGAATTGAGGCCTTGCAAGCTCAGGATATTGCAGATACGGTTGTTTATGTGACCAGTCAGCCTCGTCGTGTGCAGATTACAGATATGACCATTATGGCCAATCAACAGGCGACAGGTTTCATGGTTCATAAAAAGTAAAAAATTTCTCGAAAAGTTACAAATTTTTGTAACTTTTTTTGATTTTCTGCGAATAGATAAGTAGGAGGATGAAAAATGTTTAATAAAGTTATTCTTATTGGAAGAATCGTGGCAGCACCAGAATTGCACAAAACCAACAATGACAAGTCAGTAGCGCGCGCAACTATTGCTGTGAACCGTCGTTACAAAGACCAAAATGGGGAACGCGAAGCCGACTTTATCAATCTTGTTCTTTGGGGAAAATTGGCTGAAACCTTGGCAAGCTACGCAACTAAAGGTAGTCTTATCTCTGTGGATGGAGAACTTCGTACCCGTCGCTTCGAGAAAAATGGTCAAATGAACTATGTGACTGAAGTTCTTGCCACAGGATTCCAACTATTGGAAAGCCGCGCCCAACGTGCCATGCGTGAAAATAATGCAGGACAGGATTTGGCAGATTTGGTCTTGGAAGAGGAAGAATTGCCATTTTAAGCATTGAAAAGTCTGAGTTGGTCTCAGGCTTTTTATCTTGAGAAAGTCAGACTTTTTTCTTGACTATTTCTGACCAAGTGATACAATAGAACTATGAATTAGCACTCAGATATAAAGAGTGCTAATAATATGTATTTCATCATGGAGGAAAACAGATGTTGAAACCATTAGGAGACCGTGTGGTCTTAAAAATCGAAGAAAAAGAACAAACTGTTGGTGGCTTTGTCCTTGCAGGCTCAGCCCAAGAAAAAACCAAAACAGCCCAAGTTGTAGCTACTGGACAAGGTATTCGTACCTTGAATGGTGACTTGGTAGCTCTAAGCGTCAAGCCTGGAGACCGTGTCTTAGTTGAAGCCCATGCAGGTATTGATGTCAAAGATGGCGATGAAAAGTACATCATCGTTGGCGAAGCTAACATCTTGGCAATCGTGGAAGAATAATAGGAGGAAATAAGTATGTCAAAAGAAATTAAATTTTCATCTGATGCTCGTTCAGCTATGGTTCGTGGTGTCGATATCCTTGCAGACACTGTTAAAGTAACCTTGGGACCAAAAGGACGTAACGTCGTTCTTGAAAAATCATTTGGTTCACCACTCATCACCAATGACGGTGTTACTATTGCTAAAGAAATTGAACTAGAAGACCATTTTGAAAATATGGGTGCCAAATTGGTATCAGAAGTAGCTTCAAAAACAAATGATATCGCAGGTGACGGAACGACAACTGCAACTGTCTTGACCCAAGCTATCGTACGAGAAGGAATCAAGAACGTCACAGCAGGTGCCAATCCAATCGGTATCCGTCGGGGGATTGAAGCAGCGGTTGCCGCAGCTGTAGAAGCCTTGAAAAACAATGCCATTCCAGTTGCTAATAAAGAAGCCATCGCTCAGGTTGCTGCCGTATCTTCTCGTTCTGAGAAAGTCGGTGAATACATTTCTGAAGCTATGGAAAAAGTTGGTAAAGACGGAGTCATCACCATCGAAGAGTCACGTGGTATGGAAACAGAGCTCGAAGTCGTGGAAGGAATGCAGTTTGACCGTGGTTACCTCTCACAGTACATGGTGACAGATAGCGAAAAAATGGTGGCTGACCTTGAAAATCCATACATTTTGATTACTGACAAGAAGATTTCCAATATCCAAGAAATTTTGCCGCTTCTAGAAAGCATTCTCCAAAGCAATCGTCCACTCTTGATTATTGCGGATGATGTAGATGGCGAAGCTCTTCCGACTCTTGTATTGAATAAGATTCGTGGAACCTTCAACGTAGTAGCAGTTAAGGCACCTGGATTTGGTGACCGTCGCAAAGCGATGCTTGAAGACATCGCTATCTTGACAGGCGGAACAGTCATCACAGAAGATCTTGGTCTTGAGTTGAAAGACGCTACTATTGAGGCGCTAGGTCAAGCAGCGAGAGTAACTGTGGACAAAGATAGCACTGTTATTGTAGAAGGTGCTGGAAATCCTGAAGCTATTTCTCACCGTGTTGCAGTTATCAAGTCTCAAATTGAAACTACAACTTCTGAATTTGACCGTGAAAAATTGCAAGAACGCTTGGCAAAATTGTCGGGTGGTGTCGCAGTCATCAAGGTCGGAGCTGCAACTGAAACTGAGTTGAAAGAAATGAAACTTCGCATTGAAGATGCCCTCAACGCTACTCGTGCAGCTGTTGAAGAAGGCATCGTTGCAGGTGGTGGAACTGCACTTGCTAATGTCATTCCAGCCGTAGCTGATTTGGAATTGACAGGAGATGAAGCAACAGGACGCAATATTGTTCTCCGTGCCTTGGAAGAACCTGTTCGTCAAATCGCCCACAATGCAGGATTCGAAGGGTCTATCGTTATTGACCGCTTGAAGAATGCTGAAGTTGGTACAGGCTTCAATGCAGCAACTGGTGAGTGGGTCAACATGATTGAAGAGGGAATCATCGACCCAGTTAAAGTGAGCCGTTCAGCTCTTCAAAATGCAGCATCTGTAGCCAGCTTGATTTTGACAACAGAAGCAGTCGTAGCCAATAAACCAGAACCAGTAGCCCCAGCTCCAGCAATGGATCCAAGCATGATGGGCGGGATGATGTAAAAGCAACTCATAAAAAAACACAAAAGGAGGGAATACGAATCCCTCTTTTTATTACCTTTTTAAAAAAATAGATTTGAGCTGGTTGGTGATATGTGGTAAAATAACTAATAGTAAAAGGAGAAGAACATGATCGATGTAGAAGAAATTCTGAGCAAGATGAATCCCAATCAGAAGATTAATTATGACCGTGTCATGCAGAAAATGGTTCAGGTTTGGGAAAAAAATGAGGAACGTCCAACTATTCTCATGCATGTTTGCTGTGCTCCTTGTAGTACCTATACCCTAGAATACCTGACCAAGTACGCTGATGTAACCATCTATTTTGCCAATTCCAATATCCATCCCAAAGCAGAATACCACAAGCGGGCTTACGTCACCAAGAAATTTGTCAGTGATTTCAATGAGCGAACAGGAAATACGGTCCAGTACATAGAAGCGCCTTATGAACCCAATGAATATCGGAAGTTAGTCAGAGGACTGGAAGAAGAACCAGAAGGTGGTGATCGTTGCAAGGTTTGTTTTGATTACCGTTTGGACAAAACAGCACAGGTAGCTATGGACTTGGGCTTTGACTACTTTGGTTCGGCTTTAACCATCAGTCCTCATAAGAATTCTCAAACCATCAACAGCATCGGAATTGATGTACAAAAGATTTATACGACCCACTATCTTCCAAGTGATTTCAAGAAAAATCAAGGCTACAAGCGCTCGGTGGAGATGTGCGAGGAGTATGATATTTATCGTCAATGTTATTGTGGATGCGTCTATGCAGCTCAAGCCCAGAACATTGATCTTGTTCAGGTTAAGAAGGATGCCACGGCTTTCTTGTTGGATAAGGATGTTGAAAAAGACTATTCCCACATCAAGTTTACTGTTACTAAATTAGATATATAGAAAGCAACCCAGCTGAAAAGCTGGGTTTTTCAAATAAAAAAACCAGGGCTCTCACCCCGGTTTGACAACTTTACCGATTCTTTAGTTCTATGTAGCGTTTGTACCAAATGTTGACATAGGCCTCTGAGAAAGGACCGCGTCCATTGTTGATCCAATCAACAAGGATTTTAACATGCTCTTTCAAAATATAGTCTAAATCATCCGAATACTTCATTTTGCGTTTATGGCGCTCATACTCTTCAACGTCCAAGAGACGCTTTTCACCATCAGTGAAGACCTTGACATCCAAATCATAATCAATGTATTTCAGGGCTTCCTCATCTAGATAGTAAGGACTCGCCATATTGCAATAGTAGGAAATCCCATTATCACGAATCATAGCAATGATATTAAACCAATATTTTTTGTGAAAGTAAACAATAGCCGGTTCTCGAGTCACCCAACGACGACCGTCACTTTCGGTAACAAGTGTGTGGTCGTTGACGCCAATAATAGCGTTCTCTGTTGTTTTTAGTACCATGGTGTCCCGCCAAGTACGGTGGAGACTCCCATCATGCTTATAACTTTGAATTGTAATAAAGTCGCCTTCTTTTGGAAGTTTCATAACTAACCAACTTTCTACAATTTATAAGTTTATCGTTTACTATTATATCATAAATCGGTCTAATTTTTTTGAATTTTACCTGAAAATGTTAAAGATATTCTCTGAGAGCGCTTGCTATATCCGAAAAATCATAGCCTTTTCTAGCTAAAACTTGGGTCAAACGTTGCTTTAGTTCGTAACCTTCATATTTGCGAGCGTATTTAGTATATTGTTTGTCTAGCTCTTTAAAAATGAGTTCTTGAGTTGTTTCTTGATCAACTTGACTATCCAACTCGTCAAAGGCACTTTTAGCATCAGAATAGGAGAAACCTTTGTTCGTCAAGCTTTGAATGATCTTATCCTGCAAGGCACGAGCGGGAAGCTTTCCCGTGTATTTTTTAAGAAGTTTCTCCGCCACACGTTGAGCAACCTCTGAAAAATCAAAATCCATTAAAACATCTTCAATAGTTGATTTGGCAATCCCTTTTTGAGACAGTTTTTGAATTAGCACATAAGGCCCCTTATCTCCAGAAAGTTGATTTGCATTGATGACAGAGTAGGCATATTGACGATCATTAATCAAGTTGTCTTCTTTAAGGTTAGCGATAACTTGACTAATGATTTTTTCTTCAATATCATATTTGTTCAGATACTCACGAACTTCCTTTTCGGTTCGGGCTTTAAATGATAGATGGTAGAGGGCGAGATTCTTACCATAAGAGAACTGTGCAAAGTCCTGAATCTCGGTCAATTCTTCCTTACTAATCACCTTATCTTTAGACAACATAAAACGGACAATGGTATCCTCTGTGATATAAGAGGTTTGCTGTCCATCTAGTTCCATCAAGTAAAGGCGTTTTTTCTTTTCAAGTTTTGTGATTTTCATAGTTCTATTATACCCTAAAATGTGATAAGATAGGGATATGAATCTGAAAGTAAAACAAAAAATACCTTTAAAAATCAAGCGGATGGGCATCAATGGTGAGGGAATCGGTTTCTACCAGAAAACTCTCGTTTTTGTGCCAGGCGCCCTCAAAGGAGAAGATATCTATTGTCAGATTACTTCTATTAAACGTAACTTTGTTGAAGCCAAATTGCTAAAGGTTAATAAGAAGTCTAAATTTCGAGTCGTACCTGCTTGTACGATTTATAATCAATGTGGTGGTTGCCAAATCATGCACCTCCACTACGATAAACAGCTAGAGTTCAAAACAGATCTACTCCATCAAGCCCTGAAAAAATTTGCCCCTGCAGGATATGAAAACTATGAAATTCGTCCAACTATCGGAATGCAGAAACCAAAGTACTACCGTGCTAAGTTGCAATTTCAAACTCGGAAATTTAAAAATCAGGTCAAAGCAGGTTTGTATGCGCAAAACTCTCATTATCTCGTAGAGTTGAAAGACTGTTTGGTACAAGATAAGGAAACCCAAGTGATTGCGAATCGCCTAGCTGAGCTTCTCACTTATCATCAAATTCCCATCACCGATGAGAGAAAAACGCTAGGTGTTCGCACCATCATGGTACGCCGAGCGAGAAAAACGGGTCAAGTTCAGATTATCATTGTCACGAATCGCCAGCTTAATTTGAATCAACTAGTCAAAGACCTAGTCAAGGATTTTCCAGAAGTCGTCACAGTTGCAGTCAATACAAATACAGCAAAAACAAGTGAAATCTATGGTGAAAAGACGGAAATTATCTGGGGCCAAGAGAGTATTCAAGAAGGAGTACTCGACTATGAGTTTTCTCTCTCACCCCGTGCCTTCTATCAGCTCAATCCGGAGCAGACAGAAATTCTCTATAGTGAAGCAGTTAAAGCTCTAGATGTTAGCAAAGAAGATCATCTGATTGATGCCTATTGCGGTGTCGGGACGATTGGATTTGCCTTCGCAAATAAGATCAAGAGTCTCAGAGGGATGGATATTATTCCAGAAGCCATAGAAGATGCCAAGCGAAACGCTCAAAAAATGGGGTTTGACAATACCCATTACGAAGTGGGGACAGCTGAAGAGATTATTTCACGCTGGTATCAAGAGGGTTACCGAGCGAATGCACTGATAGTCGATCCTCCTCGTACGGGCTTAGATGATAAGTTGTTGGATACCATTCTGGCTTATGTTCCAGAAAAAATGGTCTATGTATCCTGCAATGTTTCGACCTTGGCGCGAGATTTAGTTAAACTAGTGAAAGTCTATGATCTCCAGTATATCCAGTCAGTCGATATGTTTCCCCACACCGCACGAACAGAAGCAGTCGTGAAGCTGGTCAAGAAAAGAAAAAGTCAAATTCATTAAAAAAGTCCTTGACAAAGTTTGAAAAGTAGGTATAATAGAAAGAGTTGAAAAACTCAAGGTCCGTTGGTCAAGGGGT